>CAIYCZ010000528.1 GCA_903924805.1 uncultured delta proteobacterium
CAGACCTTTAATATGCGGCGGCCGGTCGGAGGATTGTACCTCGATGGCGATCCGCAGGACCGGTCCTCGGACGTATTCTCAGAACTGCGGCTCAATATTATCAGCAAGTTTTATTTTAAAACTAAAGCCGGCTATAATCCGAATGAAAACAATCTCAGTTTTTATAACGCATTGCTTACCTGGGAAAATCTCACCGGAGAGGATTTGGGTTTAGAATATCGCTATGAGCGGCACCGGCTGGAAGAATGGGATGTTAAGGGTAAGTTGAAGATATATGAGCCGGTGTATTTCTTCATGGATTCAAGCTACAACCTGCTCGATAATGAAAAGCTGGATAATAAACTCGGCATTGATTACCGCGCCCAATGCTGGGGGGCAAAATTTTGGTTTGAATCAAACTCAAATACCGGCGGTCAAAAACAGAATAACGGTGTCAAATTTACCTTTTATCTGCGCGGCATGGGCGACACCCGCAAAGAAAAGCAATAAAGAGTTATTGTAGATGGAAAGCCAGGTATTTTTCGCGGACCTGCGAAGCGATGTCAGAGAAAATATGACGGCAAAGCTCAGCCGCCTTCTTGAGCAGGTTTCGATATCTTCTATTATAACGGACAAAGAACTGGTGGCGGTCAAACTCCATTTCGGCGAAAAGGGAAACACGGCATTCATCAGGCCCATTTTCCTGAGAGACATAGTGCAGAAGGTGCTTGCGTGCGGGGGTAAACCGTTTCTGACCGATGCCAATACCCTGTACCGCGGTGAGCGGGGGGATGCGGTGTCACACCTGCGCCTGGCGATTGAGCACGGGTTCAGCTTTGCAACGGTTGGCGCGCCGATTATTATTGCAGACGGTCTCAGGGGTAATTCCTGCCAGCGCATAAAAATAGCGGGCAAACATTTCAGCGAAGTCTTTATCGGCTCTGAAATCGTACAGGCTGATGTCATTATCAGTGCGGCACACTTTAAATGCCACGAATTGACAGGGTTTGGCGGCACCTTAAAGAACCTGGGGATGGGCTGTGCATCCCGTCAGGGGAAGCTCAGTCAGCATTCAAATGTGGCGCCGAAAGTAAAAAGACGCGATTGTACATCATGTGGCAGGTGTATAGCCTGGTGCCCGGTCGAGGCGATTTCTTTTATGAAGGAGAAGGCAAAAATTGACCGTGAGAAATGCATCGGCTGTGCGGAATGCATAATGGTATGCCCGCAGGGGGCAATTCAAATTAAATGGAATGAAACCATAGAAAATTTTCAGGAAAAAATGATAGAATATGCCCTGGGCGCGCTTAAGGGAAAGGAAAAGAAGAGCATCTTTCTCAATTTTATTACCGATGTCAGCCCTGCATGCGACTGCTACGGCCATACAGACCGCGCTATCGTGCCGGACATAGGCATTGTAGCGTCACATGACCCGGTGGCGATAGACCAGGCTTCAGCAGATCTGGTTAATGCCGAGCAGGGCATTGAGAGCACGGCGCTCAAGCACAATCACGCAAGGGGCGCGGACAAGTTCCGGGATATCTATCCGCAGGTTGACTGGGAAATACAGCTCAACTATGCGGCACTGCTGGGCCTGGGGAAAAGGGAGTATGAACTGATCACCATATGAATGTGGAGCTAAGACATGAGCCTTATTAATGCTATTGGAAATACACCACTGGTGAAGCTTCAGCGGATCTGGGACTCGGATAAAACCGGGGTGCGCATGCTGGCAAAGCTTGAAGGGTCAAATCCGGGAGGATCGGTTAAAGACCGTCCGGCCTACTATATGCTCAAAACAGCTATTGCATCAGGTGAACTTACCAGCGACAAGGTAATTCTGGAACCGACGTCCGGCAATACCGGGATCGGCATGGCAATGATGGCCACAGCCATGGGATATCGCATTAAGCTCATTATGCCGGCATGCGTCAGCGAGGAACGGCGCGCCATACTGCTTGCGCTTGGCGCTGAGCTTGAACTAACCCCCGGGTGTGATAAGACCGATGGCGCTATCAGACGTGCACACAGCATTATGGAAAAATATGCTGATCAGTACTATATGCCAAACCAGTTTGAAAATCCTGCAAACTGGAAAGCCCACTACGAAACCACTGCACCGGAAGTGATACGGGATACCAACGGCGAGGTTGATGCTTTTGTCGCCGGCATGGGTACCACCGGAACCCTGATGGGGGTCTCACGGTACTTCAGAGAGCATAAGCACAAGATCAGGGTGGTTGGCGTTGAGCCAACGCTTGATCACCGCATTCAGGGACTTAAAAATATGCAGGAATCAATTGTGCCGTCTATCTACGAACCGGGTCTTCTGGATTGTAAAATTACCTGCAATGATGATGATGCGTTTGAAACATTCCGCGATCTGGCGCTTCGCGAAGGGTTGTTCTGCGGCCTCAGCAGTGGTGCTGCATTGTGGGGTGCGATTGAAGTCGCAAAGGATCTGCCGCGCGGCTCTACGGTGGTGGTGATTTTTGCCGATCGCGGTGAGCGGTATCTCTCCACGGAGATATTCCGCTCTGTGTGTGCACTCTGCCCGCCGTGAAATAATTCTGAATTCGGCATGGGGAATGAAAGAGGGATTGAGGAAGTTCCTGGCAGCCGCACCCTAACCCGGACAAGCCGGAACAAAAGTTAACCG
>CAIYCZ010000529.1 GCA_903924805.1 uncultured delta proteobacterium
GCCGATAATAAAACGGGTGATATAGGTCATGAGCAGGCCCGGTGAAAAAGCATTAAATTCTGCAGCCCTGCCGGGGAAAAAACTAAGGAGTGCACAAATCGGTGAGGAAAGTCCCGCAGGAATATTTAAACCCGCAGCAATGCCGTTTGACTGGCTCATAAGATAGAAGAACACCGCAGCCACGAGAAATCCCGCAAATGCCAGTATTTTCCTGCCGACTTTATCCGACAGCACCCCGATCATCGCCACAAACAGAAGGGTTGCAATCTGGCTCATATTCTGCAACAGCCCGTTTATAGAGCCGGCGAAGGCCTGGTCAATTTTAATAATATCCGTAAGAAATGCCGGCTGAATGATGGCAGGGACTGCCATTATCATGCCCATGAGCAATGTGTTGAAATAAAGAAAGAAAAAATTTCCCTTGGTGAGATCCGGTGGAATTTCTATGCCTGCAAATTTTTTCACGTCTTTTTTTGCTTCAGCCTGCACACCCATATAGTTCCTCCTTGTTAAAGTTTTTTGTCCGCCATCGGTACGTAAAAAAAATAATAGTTATAAATCTAAGCTTTTATACATAACTTTTGGGGAAGAGGTCAACAATATTATATAAAAAGCTGTTAGCTGTCAGCTATAAAAAAGCCCCCTTATACAGAGTGTATAAGGGGGCTAACAAACAATGCTATCAGTTAGCTACGGAAAGACTATTAATGACCCCCGGCCATCTTCTGGAGTTCTTCCGGAGAGAGCACATCCGGCCTCGTTGCGTAACCAGGGTTTGAAAGGTTATGGGGATCAAACTCGTTCTTAAATTTTTTCATGATGAGGTGAATGTTGCCAAACATGGGCCCGAGCGTGTCATAAGCTGGACCAAGGAGATGGACAATCGTAGCAGAGGATTTATTCTTGATCTGCTGCCGGGCAATGTTGCCTATGATCTCTATTGCTTCCCGTGCCTGATCAGGTGCCTGCTCCGGAAACACGTCAGTCGTCATGAGGCACCAGTAGCCGTATTCCTGGGGGCTGATCCATCCGCCGTGCACGCTCAACGGCTGAACAAAATCTTTGCCTAAATGCTTGGGGCCCGCAAGCAGTTCTCTCTCGATCTTATTTCCTTCCAATATATCATAGACAATCATGTCTATTGAATCAACGTTTGACGCTCCGATGCTGAAGTTATCCGAGGGCCGGGCAAGCCGCTGGGCATTGCCAAACCGCAGCCATTCATTGGCGGCCCGTCCGATCCAGGTCTGATACGCCGGCTCATCCTCTTTGACAAAGATACCGCCGACCTTTGCCACCATCTCTTTCAGCACCTTTTCCTCATACTCAAGCTGCCTGAGAGAGGTACTTGCCTGCAGTCCCACCACAACAAAACCGCACGGGAATACATCTTTCTCCATGTTATCAAACAGGTCCTGCTTGGTCTGGGAGGAGTAGGTATAGAGAAACTGTTTGGCAAGATGGGTTGCAACCGCTGCAATTTCAGCTTTTCCCATTTCATAAAAGAGCTCTGCTGACTTTTTCAGCTCCATCTCCTCTTGTTCAGGATACTTGCAGGGGAATTTAATCATGTACCAGCGGAACTGATCCTCGGGAAATCCGGAGGAGGTCTTCATCTTGGCATTCCCCTTAGTGGGCCACACTGCCGGTCCCGGCCACTGCCACAGCTTGCAGGAGATTTTAGTGACCACTCCCATGCCGCCGGCATGACCGAACAAGCCGCCGCGCAGAAAGCCGCGCAGGTCAGGCCCGGGCCCGTCGTTCCAAAAGTCACCTGCCTCGGGGCATGCCATGGAGCCGCTGCGTACGATATCGCCCGTGGGCAGCACCAGCTCAAAGCCTAACAGGTTCTGCGCTCCGATGCCAGTGAGCCAGCTGTTGCCATACGCTCCGTGCCAGGCATAGTTTGCCAGGCAGGAGACATGAGCGCCTGCAAGAGGCGTGGGTATCGTAAGCCCCACCTTCATGGCTTCAGACTGAAGGCCTACAAAGCTCACATAGGGCTCGATAACCGCATACATGTCCTGCTCGTTCAACTCAACAATCCGGTTCATCCGCTTGGGGTCTATGACCAGGGTGCCGGCCATGGTTGGAAATGCGGTGAAGGTAAAACCTGAGCCGCGCGGGATAAAGGGAAACTTGTACCGGTTGGCGATTTTTACAATGCGCTGCACTTCCTCAGTTGACCCCGGCATGACAACGCACGCAGGCCGCATGTCAAGGCCGCAGCGCTCCCGCTGCAGGACCCCGGGTGGCAACCACTGCACACGCGAATAGGCTTGACAGACTACCGGATCATTGGTTGCATTCTCTTCGCCCAAGACATCCTGGAGAGCTCTATAGGCAATATCTGAAAAAGCCATGTTCTGTCTCCTTGTTAAGGTTTACGTGTTCATCCTTCCATAGACTGTTCTATTACATCCAAAATATCCATTACCTTCATCTTTGATCCGCATGCATCAATACCGTCGCTTAAATTTGCCTCACACCACGGGCAGGCAGACACAATTGCGCTTGCACCGGTGGTCTCGGCTTCTTCAATACGCTCTTTGGCGACTGCCAGGGCAAAATCAGGATACGCTGATTTGGATCCTGCTCCGCTGCCGCAGCACCATGCATACTCCTTGATCCTTTCCATCTCAACCAGCTTGAGGCCGGGTATTGCCTTCAGGATGTTGCGCGGCGGCTCATAAATGCCATTCACGCCGCGGTTAAGCTCGCGCGGAGGATCGGTGAGACCCCACTGAATGCGCTTCCCTTCCCAGTGCTTGTACGGCTCTCCGCGCCTGCCTAAATGGCACGGGTCATGATAGGTTACGCGCATGTTGAGGTTCTTTTTGAGCTTGATCTTGCCTGCCTGGATAAGCTCGTCAATATACATAGTAGAATGCTTCACCACATAGGGGAGGTCTTTAGTATCCTTCTTCAGGTACCTGGCATACTTCTCGGAAAAGGTCATATAGCAGCCCGGGCAGTTGGTAACAATGGTCTTTGCCCCTACCTCTTCAAACATTTTCAGGTTCTTTTCTGCAATCTCATCAAAGCTCTTTTTGTCTCCCACGTTGTCTGCAATACCGCCGCAGCATACTTCCTTGGCGCCAAGGATGCCGAAATCCACGCCCGCCTTTTTCATAATCCGCGCCGTGCCCTGGGGAACCGTTTCCATGCCGGGTTTGTAGGCGTAAGTGCATCCGACATAATACAGTACATCAGCCTTCTCGCCTTTCTTGGACAGGTCCTTTATATCGAGTTTCTTTGCCCAGTTTGCCCGGCGGGTGCGCGGCTGCTTCCAGACGTTGTCATAGTTCGTGATGCTCTGAATAAATTCCTTGTGCTGGGGCAGCGGGCCGTGGCCTTTCTCGCAGGCTTCTTCCCGCAGCGCATCAAGGACACCAATAATATCCAGGTCCATGATTCGCTTGCAGTTGATATCACACGCTGCACACAACGGGCAGCGGTAGATAATCTCCAGGAGCTTTTCCCGTGATGTATTCCAGTCGATTTCGCCTTTCAGCAGCCCCGTTGCTATATCGTTTTTGCCCTGTGCTGCATACGCATCATACATACCGTACCAGATTGAAGGGCAGTTCCGTGAAAACCGGTGACTCTTGATCTCCCATATGTGGGACCACTTGCAAGTCGAGCAGCGCTGGCAATGACTTGCATCATACTCTATTTTTTCTAATGCCATGGTACTTCCTCCTTTATGAAAGTTGAAAATTATGAGTATACTTATTTTTATACCACACTATGGGCGCCTTGAGAAGGAATTTATTTATCTATCAGAACCCCAGTTTTCCCGGATTGAGAATCATGTTGGGATCAAGTATGTGCTTTATTTTCTTTATAATATCGTGCAAATTGCCGGTTCTTGAATAGACCATGTCAGCCCACGGACCATAGACGCGGTAAAAAAAGGCCCCCTTGTTTATAAGCTCCTGGCTTGCCTGCATATAGATGTTTTCAACCTGCTGCCTTTCCAGCATATCCTCCGGATTGTAGGGAAAGCTCACTTCCATCTGGAACGCCCTGCCCCACTGTTTTGGCTGCAGGTAAAGTCCTATGTGAGAGACAGGATAGTCATGTGCCTGGGCAACTGTTTTTACGATATTCAGAAATTCAGGCGACCGTTTGAGCGTCGTTAGAAAGAAAATTTCCTGAGAGGCGCCTTTGGCTCTGAATTTCCAGTAGGCCCCGTTATCCCAGGGCTGATACAGCCGGTCAGCAATAACTTTCTCTGCTTCCTGCACACCGGGCAGGCTTTCCATAGGCTTAAGGAGATATGTCCGCGAAATGTCCTCCAGCGCTTCCATCTGATAATCCATTTTTTCTTCGGGGAGCCACTCTCCTGCAGTCACATTAAGGATGAGTACATACGGCGGAAGAATTGAACGCATGTGGTCAATATCATCCGGTGCAGAAGCAAGAATAGATGCCAGATACGAGCTGTTCAGGAGGAAACATTCATCGCCGATCTGTTTTCTCTCGATCTTGTAAAATGCTTCTATTGAGTCTTCCAGATTCTTAAAGCCAAAAAAGATTACTTTCTGTTTTGTGGGGATAAAGGCTATCTTCATATTCATGGCAGTGACAATGCCATAGGTGCCAAGACTGCCGGGAATCAGGCGGTACCAGTCAATGCCCGGTCCCATGGAGTTGCACAGATCAGAGTGCGCCTCATCAGGCACCTTTTCAGGAGCAGAGGCGGGTATTGCCATGGCGCCGGTGCGGAAAAGCTCACCGGTAGGGAGCACGACCTCCATGGTCATAATAGTTTCATCAAGGTGATGCTTGGGGGTCAGCCGCGGCTCCCGTTCAAGGAGGCTGGTTATCACTGACTTATCCTTGTGCGGCAGGAGCGGATTTACCGCCCGCATGCCGTGCTTGGCAAGCTCTTTCTGCAGCTCTCCGTAGGTCACGCCGGGCTCAACCAGCACCCACTTGTTCCGGGTGTCAAGGCGCAGAATTCTCTTCATGAGCGTCATGTCAATAACGATTCCACCCTCCTGGGGAATGCCTGCGCCATAGAACCCCGTGGCAGAACTGCGGGGGGTTACCGGAATGCCGTGCTCATTGGCGTACTTGACAACCTTTTGCACCTCGAGCGTAGACCTGACTTTGACCACCGCATCAGGTCTGCGTGAAGGAGCAAGGCTGGTATCATGAGCATACGTTTTCAGCGTCTCCGGATCGCTTAAAACTCTTTCAGCGTCTGCTATGGTGCTGAGATCTTTTACGAACGTTTCTGTTGAAAATTCACCTGCACCCATGCGCTCTCCTTTATCTATTTAGTATGTTACGTCTATAGAACTGCACGATCTGTTGCCTGTTTTTTTATGTGCTGCAGTTGCCTGCACTTATCTAGCTGCCCGAATAACCATTCTTAGGCGGTATGCGGGTCTCCCGCATTGCGCGCCTTTGCCAGAAGCTGTGACACATGCTCAATAGAGTCCATAAATAAATTTACTTCCTTATCGTCCAGTGCTGTTAAAATTTTTTCAATCTCTTGTTTCCTGTTTTTCATCAGGTTGTGGATAATGTTTTTACCCTCCTGTGTGAGGCGAACCTGCACTACCCTCCGGTCCTTTTCATCACGCTCCCGTGTCACTAACCCGCTTTGAATAAGCCGGTCTACCATGGCGGTCATGGTGGGAAGGGTGACTGATAGAACCTGACTTAATTCAGTCATGGTATAGTACTCGCGCTCGGAGAAGGTAGCCAGCACCTTAATCTGTGAAGAGGTCAGTTCGATTTTATGCAGGTTGGCGGGGTTGATACTTTTTGAAATGTCATTATAGGCCGTGAGGATGCGGTCAATCATATCATGCCGGTTGTTTTTTTTGAGGGCTCTGCTTTTCATGGTTATCAGCCTGACAGGTCGTATGATCGGCTTTGTAAGAATCCTTATAGCACCTTAAAAGTTAGAGTATTAAATAGTTAGATAAGACTAATAATTCAATTTAGAACCAATGTCAAGGACTTTTATCGCGGCCGTAATTATTTTTTCGGAGAGCGGGCGTTTTTCAGTACTCCTGGCCAAGCCCTATCGTTTAAGGCTAAAAAAGGCGGGGAGACAAAGACCTTTGATGCTCTGGAGTGGCTTGCGGCCATGTGCAGCCATGTTCCCAAC
>CAIYCZ010000530.1 GCA_903924805.1 uncultured delta proteobacterium
AAAATCATTTAGTAGTAGATGCTATACGTAACATATCCTGCTTTCTCTCGTGATGTTAGTTACTTACACCCTGTTTTCCTTTATCCATTTTTCATCCAATTCAAACTCATCGTCTTCACGTGACTGGGTCCTCTGCATGACGACCTCGATAGCCTTGTAGTAGTCCCTCTGCACCTTCAGGTTCGATACCCGGCAGTACCGCTGTGTCGTGGTAATCTGGCCATGCCCCAGAAGGTCCTGGATGGTGACGAGGGCGGCATCGGCGTTTAAAAGCTGGGTTGCCATAGTGTGCCTTAGCTGGTGGCAGGAGACTTTCAGCCTGCTCTTTCGCGCATAGTATTCGATCCTCTTCTGTATGCCACGGACGGATATTGGTTTCCCTGTCATGGGCCCCTTCTGTACCAGGAACAATCCTTTCGCTTTCGATGACCGTTTCTTCAGGTACGCCTGAAGCGCAGATTGAGCATCCTCACTCAAGTACACCACCCTGTCCTTACCGCCTTTTCCATTGGAGACAAAAAGCTGTCTTCTGTGATACTCTACCGCATCTACGGTAAGTTTGGCAACCTCTTCCACCCGAAGGCCTGATCGGAGCATAAGCATGAATATGGCCCTGTCTCTCAAATCCGTGATTACCGCAAAGAGGGTGGTGACCTGGTTGTCCTTCAGGTGCCTGGGGAGAGGTTTTGGCAGACGGAGCGAGATCTTTGTGACCGGATTGACCATATCTACCCCCTCCTCGTTGATGAGATGGTCGAAGAAGAGACGTATCGTTTGCAGGTGGCAGGTGATCGTCTTTGGTGTTCGCCGCTTTCTCAAAAGTTGATCCACGTAGGCCCCTATATCCTCACGGGTTACCTCTCGTAAGGGGGTTCTCAGCCACCTCGTGAAGTTATCCATTATGTTCATGTAGTTCTTCACGGTATGGGCCGAGTAGTTCTTTCTCTTTAAGCACCTCCGGTACCTGACGAGTTCAATAGTCTCCATCGATCCCTCCCTTTTCTATAACTGCCATGGCCCGGAAGTACTCCTCCTCACGGGTTCTGTCCGTCAACCGGGCATAACGCCGGGTCACCTCTATATCCTGATGACCCAAAAGCTGCTGGAGACATTCTAAGCGCATACCGGCGTTTAAGAGCTCGCTTGCGAAGGTATGGCGGAGACAGTGGACTGTATAGCCTTTGTGTTCAAGTCCTGCCTTCTTCAGATATTTGACGAAGAGCATGCGGGCGGAGCTGTAACACATGCCTTGGTGGCACTGTGTGTAAAAGACAAACTCCTTCTTCTTGTCCCTTCGTGCAAGCCAGCTTTTTAAGGCAAAGAGGGCATCATCGCTTAAGTAGACCACCCTCCCCATACTGTTCTTTTCTCCCTCGAAGAGATGGACCTTCCTGTCCCTGATATCGAGGTCGTTCAGCGTAAGGCCAAGCGCCTCACCGATCCTTATACCTGTCCTCAATAGGAGAAGGATAAGGGCACGGTCCCTGGTGTTGTCGATAACGGCAAGAAACTTCTTCACATCAGAAGGGTTTATGGCCCTGGGGAGGGTATCAGGTAGCTTCAGCTTGATCTTCCTCTTTAGGACTGCCCCGGGGATGACATCCTGCTCGATAAGGAAGTGCAGGAATGCACTGATGGAGGCGAGCCTCGTCCTCACCGTCGTGATATTCATGCCCCGGTCCTGCTCGTGCTCGATGAAGGCCTCGAGATCCTGCCTCGCTATCTTTTCGAGGCTCTTGTCTATGCCCTGACAGAAAGTAAGGAAGAGCATAACCGATGTGAAGGAACTGAAGAGGGTCTTCGGCTTATGGTTCAGGCGCCATTTGTGGCGCATGTAGCGCTCGAAATGCTCTTTGCCCGCGAGTTCCATGAGGGAGAGCCTCCGGAGGATGCGGTCGATAAGAGTTTGCTCACGTACTGCTTCACTATATCTTTCGAGTGACTCACTGGTGATTGGCTGTGCCTTGGTCATTTCTCCTCCTTTTTCTTGAGAAAAAGCAGGTTAGATAATGACCCTTAGCCAGTCTAACGGTCAACTACTTTTGTTACGTATAGGTAGATGAAATAATCAATATATAAGGTGCTGAATGCTGACAGCCTGTTGCCCAACTTCATTCTTATTCTATTAGGTTAGGAAGGTGTTCCCGAAGGGAGTCCAGCCTGCTGCGGGATGAGGATGCATCTCGCCTGAACCCCAGGAGGAGAGGAGAGGGACGCTCATTAAATTATGATATTTCTGAAAAGACATAAGGTTAAAGGCTTAGAAATCGAGCATCTCCCTTTAAGTGTCCTCATACGAGGTTTCAACCGCAAACATACACATCTCGATTGATTCATCTGCTGTACCAAAAGCTATTGCGGATATTCAAATTGTGATTTATAATTGACTGAAATAGGTGGTAAGGACCGGTAATGCTGAGAAGGCAAAATACATTCATATCAGTGAGGAAGATTATGACCGATTCTAAGTTCAGTGTACCAGTCGAGGAGCGGTACTTCGAGGATTATGTGCCTGGTTCAGTATACGAGTTCGGATCCATTGTAGTGAAGGAAGAGGAGATCATTGACTTTGCTACACGCTATGACCCACAAGTTTTCCATACCAATCCGGATGCCGCCCAGAAGACCATATTTGGCGGTCTCGTCGCGAGCGGATGGCACACAGCCGCCATAGCGATGCGGCTGCTTGTCGACCACTACATCTCACATGTGGCGTGTCTTGGTTCACCCGGCGCTGATGAGCTACGCTGGCTCAAGCCGGTACGTCCCGGCGATGAGCTCTCGATACGAGTCACTGTTCTGGAAACGAGGCGCTCGCGATCCAAACCGGATCAGGGTATCGTCCGATCATTCGTGGAGGTAATGAACCAGAATCGCGAGGTGGTGATGACTCGGAAGGCGTTGAGTATGATGCTCTGTCGAAATACGACTTGACGGGGGCGTTGATAGGAGTTTTGGATGCAAAAACAAATGGGAAGTTCAGGTCTTGAAATATAAGGTTTCCAAGTGATTTACCCACCCCAGTTTTCTTTATTTTATTGTAATTTCAATTATTTTTGGATAATCAATCGAATCAAGTCTTAAAATCTCACATTGGCATATTTTAAAAGTTGTTTGGAATAAATTATGGGTCAAACCATAAATCGAAAGGTGTAAAC
>CAIYCZ010000531.1 GCA_903924805.1 uncultured delta proteobacterium
CCCCTCCGACTCCCCTTTAAAAAAGGGGAGGGTAAGCAGTTCCCCCTTTTGTAAAGGGGGATTAAGGGGGATTTTAAATATTCAGATGCCTCGCGGCTCTGCTGCGGGGTAATTCACTTATACTAAAACTAAAAGGAGATTAGCAGTAATGAAGAAAGTAGATAAAATATGGATGGATGGAAAGCTGGTGAACTGGGACGATGCCCGGATTCACGTGCTCACCCATACGCTTCACTATGGCCTGGGCGTTTTTGAAGGAATTCGCTGTTATCTCTGCCATGACGGGACATCTGCCGTGTTCCGGCTAACGGAACACATTGACCGGCTGTTTGATTCAGCAGCCATTGGCATGATGACGATTCCTTTTTCAAAAGAAGATCTCTGCACAGCAGTGCTTGAGACCTTGCGGGTGAACAAACTCAAGGAAGCCTATATCAGGCCCATTGCCTTTATCAGTGACGGAGAGATGGGGCTCTATGTTTCCAACTATCCTGTCCGGGTAGCGATTGCCTGCTGGCCGTGGGGTGCGTATCTTGGAGAAGAAGGCCTGGCAATGGGAATTCGTGCGAAGATTTCTTCCTTCACCCGCCACCATGTAAACGTGGGCATGACAAAGGCAAAAATATGCGGGAATTATGTTAACTCCATCCTTGCCAAGCGCGAGGTCATATCAGCAGGCTATGATGAAGCCATACTTCTGGATACCGAAGGGTATATTTCAGAAGCAAGCGGTGAGAATATCTTCATCGTTAAAGACGGGGAGTTAAAGACAACGCCCCCGACTTCTATCCTTAAGGGAATCACCAGAGACGCTATCATGGAAATAGCCCGGGATACGGGGATATTGGTTGCTGAACAGCGATTCAGCCGGGATGAACTCTATATTGCTGACGAGTGTTTTTTTACCGGTACAGCAGCCGAAGTAACACCGGTGCGGGAAGTTGATGATAGAACCATCGGCGCAGGTAAGCCCGGCCCCATTACCAAACAGCTTCAGACCAACTTTTTTGCAGCTGCTCATGGCAAAATAGAAAAATATAAAAAGTGGCTTACCTGTTTATAATCTCTACCGCAGAGGACGCGGAGATCGCTGAGGAAAAATTGAATTGTTCTCTGCGTACTCCGCGGTAATTGAAAGAACATGCCGGACACTTTACGAAAGCAGAAAACTGCAATCCGCAAAGAGATTCTTAATAAAAGAGATGCCCTTGACCCTGCGGTGAGGGCATCCAAAAGCCTCCTCATACAAACTGCTTTATTTACTCTCCCCGAAATAGTGGCATCCTCCTGCATCATGTTTTATGTTTCATTCCGCAGTGAAGTGCAGACTGAGACAATGATAAAACATGCGCTTGCCATCGGTAAAACGGTAATCGTTCCCGTCACTGATTTAAAAAATAAACGTCTGGTACTCTCACGATTGGAAAATTATGATGAAGATTTGGCTCCCGGAACCTGGGGCATTCTGGAGCCCAGGCCGGAAAAAGTAAGACCGGCGTCATACGCCGATATTGATAGTGTGATAGCTCCCGGAGCAGCGTTTACTGAGGATGGATGGAGGATTGGTTACGGCGGGGGATTTTTTGACCGGCTGCTGAGAGAGTCAAAGAAGAAAGCCATTGCACTTGCCTTTGAGATGCAGATCCTCGATGCTGTTCCCCATGACCCTGAACGTGATGTCCCGGTAAATTATGTTATTACTGAAAGAAGGGTTATCACCTGTGCGGCAATGAGATAATTGATGGTGGCAACACATCCTTTTCAACCTGTCTTTCTATTGCCTTCGGTTACATTTAATTTGAGTCAATTCAACAGCGCCCTTTAATTTCTTTATTAGGCGTTGATATGGAATGCGGAAGAAGACCGCTGACATTTGCCTTGACACTCATAGGACGTCGTCCTATAGGATATTTTACGGTTATTTGATTACTCAATGATTAGGGGCTCCCATGCAAACAACCGATCAAGCCATAATCTCTGATTTAAAATCACGGCTGCCTGTTCAGCTGGGCAACCATATAAAAAGAATTATCGTCTTTGGTTCCCGTGTCAAGGGAGAAGGAAGCCCGGATTCCGATCTCGACATAGCCATTCTTGTTGATAATAAAACCATAGAAATCGAAAAAACCCTTGATGATATTGCCTACAGGGTTATGTGGGATCATGATTTCAAACCCGTCATTTCTCTCAAGGTATTTTCTGAAAAAGCTTTTATGAGCGCGGTTGCCAGGGGTTTTTCTTTTTACCGGAATGTAAACCAGGAAGGCATTTCGGTATGACGGAAGAATCAAGACAGTTTCTTGCGATGGTAAAGGGGGGCATGGCTTTAAGGTCAAGCTGCGCCTGGCGCAATTGTGCTGAGAGTTTGTACAATTTGTCAACAACGTCCCCTAGTCCCCTAGTCCCGCCGTTAACTCAAC
>CAIYCZ010000532.1 GCA_903924805.1 uncultured delta proteobacterium
CATGATGACAGGCTGCATCACTATATAGCTGCCGGGCTTGTGATCGGCCTTGCCACGGCAACCAAATTTAACGGCATTATTGCTTCTGTGGTTTTGCTCGCAGCCCATTTCTTAAGAGGAGGCAGCGCTCAGTTCCTTGAGAGATGTTTCAGCAGAAAATTGTGGATCGGGTTTATGGCAATCTTTATCGGCCATTTTGTTGCGTGCCCGTTTTTTTATATTAATCTGGGCAGTGCCCTGTCAGAGATAGCAGAGCTGAAAGCCATACATGCTTCATCCCATTTCACCGTGCTCACCTACCTGAGAGATTTCATGGGACATTATTGGGGTATCCCCCTGGGTGCCGTCTGTTTAATTGGGTCTCTGAGATCTGCAATAACAACAGACAGAAAAAAGCTGGTACTGTTTATAGCGGCGGGAACTGTGCTGGTCTTTGCCTCTCAGTATCACTATGTGGAGGCAAAATATATTCTCTATTCCTTCCCGGTCTTTGCAGTCCTTGGCGCGCTGTTTTTTACAGAATGCTGCGGACGCATGAAAAGGGCTTATACGAGTGTCATTATGGTATTGCTCATCGCACATCCACTCTCAATTATTGCCGCGTGGGATCATGAGCATGCACAGAAAAGCATCAACCTTGAAGCTAAAGAGTGGATTGAGGCCACTATAAAAATTAATTCCAGGATACTACTGGATAATGTGGGGAACGAAGGCCCGAAACTTGAAAATGCCCCTGAGCAGTTGCATGAGCACTACGAGCGCGCCCTGAAACATAAGCTGCTGAAAGCTGATTACCTTAAACTAAAACTGGAATCTCAGCCAAAAATCTATTATAGAATATATCAGGTGGACAGTTCTGCCGGCTCGCGGATGGATGACTATCTGAACTACCGCTTGTGGCAGGATGTGGAAGAGATCGGCCATCCCCCGGCATATTACCGGCAGAAGGGGTTTGACTATATTATTGTGGCTCATAAATATTTCTCAAAGATGGTAAGCGGGTTCAAACTCATAAAAGAGTTTAAGCGGGGGGATAAAGCTATAAGAATATATAGTCTAAATCAAGCTGACAGCTGATGGCTGACAGCTGAATTTATAATTGCGAGGATATGAGTATGAAAAAATGTATACCGATTATTTTTTTATTAGCTGTGTTTGCAGCATGCGGATCCAATGCCCGGAAAGCCCCGGAAAGCAAACAAAGCGGTCCTGCTGAACAAGACATCTCTGCCCCGTCGTACGCCGGTACGGTAGTAAGCACAAAAGATGCTTCAAATTATACCTACCTGGAGATCAAGGGAAAAGACGGGGTATTCTGGGCAGCAGTGCCGCGAACAAAGGTTACGGTAAACGATGCCGTTGAGCTTATCAATCCATCTCTCATGCAGAATTTTGAAGCAAAAGCTCTGGGCAGGAAATTTGATACCATCATTTTTGCTGCTGCTGCCGTTGTCAATGGTAAGGTACAGCCACCATTGGAAGCACAAGCACCGGCAAATACAAAAACCCCCCAGCAGGAAAAAGACCCGGTCGTTGATGCTTCCCAGCATATGACAAGCAATACAGCGGTGGATGCCTCGGACGTTAAGAAGGCCGACGGCGGGGTGGCCATTGCCGAAGTGCTGGCAGCCCCGGCAAACTTCAAGGATAAAAAAGTGCTGATGCGGGCAAAGGTCACCAAGTTCCTGCCCGAGATCATGAAAAAGAACTGGCTTCACCTCAAAGACGCTTCGGTAAAAGATAAAGATATCGTCGCCACAACCCAGGAAAATTTCAAGGTGGGAGAG
>CAIYCZ010000533.1 GCA_903924805.1 uncultured delta proteobacterium
GTGCAATTCAGGTAGACGGTCTTGCATATTGTTTTTGTCAAAGCGTCTCTGGTCGATTGCCATTAACGCTATGGAAACACAGCCGATAACCAGTCCGATTTCAATCACCCCTAAGAAGCCCAGATAGTTAGTTACAAATGCCGGGGTCGCGCCGGTGGCTGCCATTACCACTCCTGCAATAATAAGCGTCGCACAGGCTGCCGTAGCTCCCCGGGCAATTTTTCCCAAGGTTGACATCTTCTCAGCTTTCTTTTCAGGAACTGGCTTTTTCTTTCCTATCTTTTCTCCTTTCTGTAGTCTGGTAATCGCTTCCTCTGCTTCTT
The DNA here is from genome assembly GCA_903924805.1 of uncultured delta proteobacterium. Lineage (GTDB taxonomy): Bacteria > Desulfobacterota > WTBG01 > CAIYCZ01 > CAIYCZ01 > CAIYCZ01. The sequence goes on from CAIYCZ010000533.1 coordinate 324, forward strand.
TTCTGCCCAGAGCAAAGGCGCACTCATTGGCAATGTATCGCCTTTCAATTAGGGGCATTCCTTTTATCCTTTCAATACCGCCGTGTTTTTCGAAAATGGCTTTAATTCGAGGATCAGGTTCTGTTGTCTTTCCTGCGTCTGTTCCTGTTTTCAGTATTGGACCCATAATCGACACCCGATTGTATAATTAGCGACATTTGTTATTTAAAATCTATGTTTGGAATAGCGAAATGCGACCGTCGGGAATTGAACCCGATCCGCGAGATTGGCAATCTCGAATCATAAACCGGTAGACTACGGTCGCAAAAAAGCATTTTATATTCATGCGCAACGGTTTAAAAAACTGATGCAAGCTGCTGCAAAAACTCCTTCGGATTCTTGGCTTTGACGAATGCGCTTGCCAGTAGCACACCATCCGTGCCCAGTTCCAGCGCCTTTTGCACGTCATCTTTTGTGCTTACGCCTGCGCCGCAAAGCACGCGCACTTTCGGGTTTGTCTTTTTTATCAGTTGCACTGTCTTTGTGATGACTTCAGGCTTGGAAGTAGATACGCTTACGCCGCTTCCTATGAGTTCAGGCGGTTCCACTGCGATGAAATTCGGCTCAAACTGGCTTAATTCTGCTGATTCTTCAGGATTTTCTGCGCAGACTACTGTCTCCAGGCCTACGTGGTGCATACGTTCAACAGCTGCTTTTATCGCGTCTTTTGGAATCCGCTTCTCAGAATGGTTTATCAGTGAGCCTTTTACATGCAGCTGCGCAAGAACTTCTGCCGGAATGCTGCCTGTGTGTGCGCCTGGCTCAAATGCATCCACATGCTGCGCAAAGATGTCAGCGTATCTTTCCGCAGATTCCTTAAGATAAGCCGCAGGCGGCGCAACAACTATGCGTACCCCTGTTTCTCCAACCACTTCCTTTGCTATGTCTGCAAAGAAAAGCGGGTTCTTTATCGTTTGTTCATATGTCTTCAGGTTCAGCAGTATCATTTCAACACCTCATGAGTATAATAGCCCCGACCGGATTCGAACCGGTGTCAAGAGGTTTCTCCACGGGTAAATACCCTGCCAGAGCCTCCTATCCGAAGTCCGTGCTTCTGCACCATACACTGGTGCGGTTGCGCGTTTGACCGCTAGACGACGGGGCTGTTAGTAGTTTTTGTTATTGTGGGTTACTATTAAAAATTATTCATTCCAGGCAGATCCTTCTGCCTGAGCAGGATTTTGTGTATTCCGCTGCCGTACTGCAGCGCCTTTTTTTTGCGCTTGACAGCAACGTTA
>CAIYCZ010000534.1 GCA_903924805.1 uncultured delta proteobacterium
AACTATTCTATGCCGTATTTTTTTGGAAAGTCCTGCGGTTGTTTCATGTTGACTGTCGATTGATTGTGAGATAGAGAGGGAATAGCCATCGACAGAGCACCCTCATTATGAAACTTCCGGACAACAAAACAAAAATTGTCTGCACCATAGGGCCTGCATCTGATTCCCCGGATATTATGGAGCAGATGCTTCGCTCCGGCATGGACGTGGCGCGGATTAACTTCTCACACGGAGATTTTGCCGGTCACAAAACAGTTATTGAAAATCTTCGCAGCGCTGCCCGCACGACAGGAAAGCGTTTGGCAATCATGGCAGACCTTCCCGGGCCGAAGATCCGCATTGGCCAGCTGATCAGGGAACCTCTTGAACTTCGTTCCAATGATGCCTTCACCCTTACCACTGAAGAAGTCTTCGGTGATGAGCACCGGGTGTCCGTATCATTACCCCGTCTTCCGCAGGCCGTAAAGCCGGGAAATATTCTATTTATCAATGATGGCTTCATCCAGCTTGAAGTAACCGGGGTTGAGGGCACTGAAATCAGCTGCCGCGTTCTTGCCGGCGGTGAACTGCGCTCCCGCAAGGGGCTCAATCTGCCCGGCATTGATCTTGGTATCAGCGCCTTTACTGAAAGAGATTCCGAGTGCCTCAAGTTTGCCCTGGAACAGGGCGTGGATGCAATCAGCCAGTCGTTTGTTGAGTCGCGGGCTGATATTGAGTCAGTCCGTTCAGCTGCTGCAGCGCAGGGGTACCATCCTTTCGTCATTGCAAAAATTGAGCGCTCGCGCGCTCTTGACCATATCGATGAGATACTGGAAGCGGCTGACGGTATCATGGTTGCGCGCGGAGACCTGGGGGTTGAGACCCCGATTGAGCGGATAGCAGTTATCCAGAAGCAGATTATTCACCAGGCCAATCTTATCGGCAAGCCGGTTATTACGGCCACGCAGATGCTTGAGTCAATGATTGCCAGCCGCCGTCCCACCCGCGCCGAGTCAACCGATGTTGCCAATGCCATCCTTGACGGCACTGACTGCGTTATGCTTTCCGAGGAATCGGCCATGGGCAGCTACCCGGTGGAGGCGGTCAGTATGCTTGCCAGAATTGCTGCATCCATTGAACCCCACCGGCCGGCCTATCATGTGCGGGAGACGCTGAAAGAAATTGACCGCCGCGGGGAGCAGCGCCTTGCTGATTTAATTGCCCTGAGCGTTGAAACAACACTTGAGCATATCTCCCCCGCAGCAGTCTTTGTCCCGACCATCACCGGCGCAACTGCCAGAAGTATTACCCGTTTCAGGCTCCCGGTATGGATAACGGGCGTAAGCTCTCAGGAACAAACCTGCCGGCGCCTGCAGTTTTCTTACGGCGTTTACCCGGTGCATGAAACTGATTACCCTGATAACTGGAAGGAGTATATTAAGGCCTGGCTGGATAGCCATGAGCTGGAAGGAAATATAGTTATATTAACCGCGGGCCCGTCATCCAGACACCCTGAAGCAAACAACCGCATGGAGATACTGGATCTCACCCGCCGGAGCTGATTTC
>CAIYCZ010000535.1 GCA_903924805.1 uncultured delta proteobacterium
AGCTTTCGGTTGCCCAGAAAAGCACCGAAGAAAGGATTGAAAAGCATATAGAATCGCTTTTTGAACAAAGGGCCTGTTGATTTTTGAACTCTCCACATACGCACCATTCACCCGGCAGCTTTACGTCTTACAAAAGCCTGCTCATTCGATTAACCCATATACTATCCATACGCATTCAGCATTCTGGCTGCCGATGAACAGCACGCCGGGAGCCAGAATGCTTAAGATAAAAACACTAAAAAACACAATGCTGTTACTATAGTATTCCCGCCTTATTCTATTTCTCCGCCCCGAGAGAATGGAGTACAGAAAAAAGCCCCCTGTTTGTACGGGAAGGTTAGCGGCGGGATGAGGAAAGGAGGTGAAAGCAGTATGAGTTTACTTATAGCACGGGTAGTTTTACTAATTCTTTGCACATATATCGGATATGTTTCAGCACTGCACACATTTAGCAGTGTTCAGGCTGCTGTTGCTGGTGCTGCGGCGGGCATACTATGCTCGACAACAGCCATCCTTCTGGAAATCAGAACAAGAAAGATACGCCTGAAAGTTATCATATGCAGTGTGGTTGGAGCAGGTATCGGTCTCATAATAGCCAATCTTTTCACCGCCTCTTTTTTAGCGTTACAAATTGACAGGGGTTACACTACCATTCTTGTTTGTTTATGTATAAACGGATTGTTTGGGTATCTTGGCCTTGCGATCGGTGCAAAAAAGGGCGAGGAACTCGATATCTCGCGCTGGCCCATTTTAGGAAAGAGAGATGCGGGAGAAAAAAGCCTTAAGATACTTGACACCAGCGTTATTATTGATGGCCGGATTGCCGATATCTGCGAGACAGGATTTATGGAAGGCACCTTTATTATTCCCCAGTTTGTGCTCAGGGAACTCACCAGCATAGCCGATTCAGCCGATTCCCTGAAAAGAAACCGCGGAAGGCGTGGCTTGGACGTTCTTAAAAAAATTCAGAAACAGACCAGCATCGAAGTCAGAATTGTTGACCAGGATTTCCCCAAGATAAAAGAGGTGGATGCAAAACTGGTGGCTCTTGCCCAACAGATGAATGCAAAGATTATTACTAATGATTTTAATCTTAACAAGGTTGCAGAGATTCAGGGCGTGGCAGTATTAAACATTAATCAGCTTGCCACTTCGGTTAAACCGCTGGTTCTTCCCGGCGAGATTATGAAGGTATATATTCAGCGTGAAGGTAAGGAGCCGGGCCAGGGAGTTGCCTATCTGGATGACGGAACCATGGTGGTTGTGGAAAACGGCAGGAAATTCCAGGGCCGCGATATGGAAGTAGCGGTGACCAGTGTTCTGCAGACAACCGCAGGAAGGATGATATTTACGGTGGTCAAGGGAGAAAATCCCGGCGGAGGCTTTCAGCCGCCCCAGCAGCACCGGCTATGATAAAAGAAAGAGTTGAAAAAAAGCAAGGCAATGGATTCCTGCTTTCGCAGGAATGACGCTTACTACTGTCATTCCCGTATAAACGGGAATCCATATTTCTTCTGGATCCTGCATTCTTTAAAGGTTTTTCATGAGCATTGTTTCCATAGTACCATCTGCCGGCAGCGGAGAACGGATGGGCGGCACCAGCAAGAAGCCGTATCTGCTGCTGCATGGACGCCCCATTCTTCATTATGTTATAGAGGCGCTTGACAACTCCCCTTCAATAGATAAGATTATTGTTGCGGTGTCACCGGGAGAGGAAGCACGGTGTCAGACAGAGGTTGTCCAAGGGGGGTCTTTTAAAAAAAAGGTGCTGGTAGTTCAGGGTGGTGCGACCAGGCAGGAGTCTGTGCAGCGTCTGCTTGCCGGTGTGCCGGATGACAGCTCTATGGTTCTTATTCATGATGGTGCCCGCCCGCTGATAACCATAGAGTTGATTGAAAGAGCAATAAAAGAGACGCAGTGCTGGAAGGCAACGGTTATGGCAGTCCCGGTCAAGGACACTATTAAGTTTGGGAATGATGAGGCCTTTGTTGAACAAACACTGCAGCGGGAGCGGCTCTGGTCAATACAGACTCCACAGACTTTTGAGAAAAGCCTGATTTACGAGGCACACCGCAGAGCTTTTCAGGACGGGTTCATCGGCACCGATGATGCCGCTCTGGTTGAGCGGCTGGGAACCCCGGTGAAAATAATCATGGGGTCATATGATAATATAAAAATCACCACGCCGGAAGACCTTCTGGCGGCAGAAGCCCTGATGAAGAAAAGAATAAAACAACCGCCGAGATCGCAGAGTACGCAGAAATGATTATATTTTCTCTGCGGTCTCCGCGCGATCTGCGGTAAATAGTTATGGGAGTTATTTGATGCGAATCGGTTTTGGCTATGATGCTCACCGGCTGGTAGAAGGAAGGCTGCTCATTTTAGGTGGCGTTGAAGTCCCCTTCCATAAGGGGCTTCTGGGACACTCTGATGCAGATGTGCTTATTCATGCGGCGGGTGATGCAATTCTCGGTGCTCTGGGACTGGGTGATCTCGGCAAACATTTTCCCGACACCGACCCGAAATATAAGGGCATTTCCAGCATTAAGCTTTTAGGACACATTCAGTCTCTGGCCGAGCAAAAGGGATTCTGCTGTATTAATATTGATGCCACCATTGTTGCCCAGGAGCCAAAATTATCTCCGTATGTAGACACCATGGCAGAAAACGTCTCCCGATGCCTGAAGATTGATAAAGTATCCGTTAACTTAAAAGCAACAACCACAGAAGGCATGGGCTTTGAAGGGCGTGGCGAGGGGATGTCAGCATATGCAGCGGTACTGATGAAAAAGATGTAATCCGGACGCAGATTAACGCAGATTTTCAAGATTTCAACTGTTTTATTTGTACAAGACCGCGGGTGCAAGCCCGCGGGTATCTACTATGGTGGTGTTGAATTCAATATAAAAAGTCGGTTGCGTCGTCTACAGCTTTCTGGAACCTCCCGGCAAGGTAAAAAATGAGGCAGGCCAGTAACGCTACCAGCCCTATATGCCACACCACGGATCCTAACGGGCATTTATTAGAAGCCAGGAAAAAACCGCCAGGCCCGGTAACAATTCCGGTTGCTAAAAATGCTTTACTTATAAAAAGCTTTCCGCTCGCCTCTTTAACCTGCATGCGGTTGCGTAACAATTTTTTTATCTTCTTCATTGCGTATTCTTGAATTCCTTTTCCATTGCATTAACACCGTTCAACGTCACACGCTCCCCATAATCAGGGGGTTTGTGCCTCTTTCTTGAGGATGGGTTTTTTCTCAAGCTGCTTTACCACCTCTTTTCTGATTTCATCTTCAGTTTTTTTCCCGAGGACAATGCGGTAAATACCCTGCAGCTTGATTCCCCTTTCAGGGAGCTCCTTTTTTACTTCCTGTTCTTTGTCCTCGCCCCAGCGGCCAGCGTATGTTACAAAGAGATAGACTTCTTTACCCTTAAGCTGAGGGTTCTTTAAAAAGGTTCTTGCCGGTGAAGATATCTTTTGCATCCATATGGGCGAGCAGATGATGATCGGATTATATGCTGTCAAATCCATGGTAAACGGCTGCAGCTCTGCATCTTTGTCAAATATATTCTCAAATCCACTGACGACAAAACCCCAGATACCTGATCGCTCAGATGCTAGTTTGATTTCTCCCATATCACAGAAAAACTGCTTTTTCAGTTCTTCTGCAATGATTTTATTTTTACCGGTGAGGGTATAATAGAGAACCAGAGGCTTTGCCTGCTGTGAAGCCGGAGCGGCCTGGGCGGTTTGTGCCTGCGCTGTGTCAAACCGAAAAGCAGGGGAGCAGAAAAGGGAAAGTAATAGCAATACAAGGATTGGTGTCAGTCGTGCAGTAGTATTTATAATTTTTTTTAACATGACGAATTC
>CAIYCZ010000536.1 GCA_903924805.1 uncultured delta proteobacterium
AATCGACCGGGTTTGATGGTCGCTCGATGAATGCCCATCAAACCCGCTAAAGCATCAAGCGTAGTGATAAGCAGGGTCCTATTGTGTTTTGGTGGACAAAAAGACCTGCAAACCCATCTGGCTGATTTGATCCTGCACTTCCTCAATGCCATCGATATGACGATCTTCGTCATTAAGGATATTTTGAAGAAGATCTCTGGTAGCGTAATCTTTGAGTTCTCCGCACAAAACAATGGCGGAGTTGTAAGACTTGATTGCGCCATCTTCGGCGGTATGATCATTGGTGAACATTTTGGGAACTTCCGCACCCACAGATATCTTCCTGAGATCGCTGACGACCGGAATCCCCTCTAAAAAGAGGATGCGTCCAATGAGCTTTTCTGCGTGCTTCATTTCATCAACAGCTCGTTTTTGGATTATTCCCCCCAGTTTTTCATAGCCCCAACTCTCGCACATCTCGGCATGAACCATATATTGGTTCACTGCTGTCAGCTCGTCAGCAAGTAAAGAGTTTAGAGTAGCGATTATCTTATTGTCGCCCTGCATGTCTATATCCTCCTTTAATAACAGGTTATCTAATGGATATTATGCCATAAACTTTCTCCGAATGAAACATTAATACTGATTTTCCTGTTTCAATTTGGTTGTAAAGATTTTTGGCCGTGTCTAAAAGGAGCGGCAAAATATCCGTAGATTTCTACTGGGATGCCATTATCCAGTCCCTTTCCCGTGGGGAAAGTAATTAATAGGGTGGGCGCAGGTGAGCCACTTCGCAGGGTCATTCTCCTCGCGAAGATGGACCCAGATTTCAAATTCCGTCTTTTAGTCATCTGTTTTTAAAAGCTACACCAGATACGCATAATAACTCTCTCCGAAATTCACTAGCCAAAACAAGGGTAATCCTGCTACTATAATGAACCCGATTTGTAGACAACGACTGCCTGCGAGTCCGGAAATAAATCAGATGGCAATGGAGTATTGCCTGATGTCTGCGAAATGGAAATCGTCTCCGACCATAGCACTTATAGCGTTGCTAGCCGTAACCGCGGTTTGGGGCAGTACCTTCCTGGTGGTGCAGGATGCTGTGAAACGCATGCCCGTGATGGACTTCTTGGCAGTGCGCTTCAGCGTGGCCACGCTGGTGATGCTCGCCCTCCGCCCGACCTGCCTGCGCGGCATGACCCTGGCCGGATTGATGCGAGCTTCAGGACTGGGCGTAGTGTTGGGGATGGGTTATATCACGCAGACATATGGACTACAGCATACCTCAGCCTCCGTCTCGGGTTTTATTACGGGTATGTTCGTAGTTCTCACCCCTGTCATGTCATGGGTACTGCTGCGGCGCGGAGCTAACCGCGATACCATCATTGCCGTGGTGCTGGCGACCATCGGATTGGGATTTATAAGCCTGCACGGGTGGTCTGTAGGAATTGGTGAGCTGTTGACGCTGGCTTGCGCCCTATTTTTTGCCCTGCAGATCGTGGGGCTCGGAGAGTGGTCGGCACAGTACGATACTTACAGCTTTGCGCTTATACAGATCGGCGTGGTGGCTGTTATCACCCTGGGAGCGGCAGTTCCCGGGGGTATCACCCTTCCCCCGGATGGCGCCGTCTGGGGAGCCGTGGTCGTTACCGCCGTTCTCGCCA
>CAIYCZ010000537.1 GCA_903924805.1 uncultured delta proteobacterium
ATAGTACAGGCACTGCTTGCACAAAGGGAGACAATGATAGATGCGGGAAATGTAACGCAGGCAACAGCGCTTCTTGACAACCTCTCAGCCCTTGGCAGCCCATCGCTCAGGGCCGATCTTGTGCAGTTGAAAAAAGAGATGCAAGCGGGCAGGCTCTTTGACGAGTTTCATATATCAGTTGCCGGCAGGGAGAAATAAGATGCGAATCGTTTATAAGGGTGGGCTGTGCCCACCCTTTGTTCATTCACCCAGCCTTGCATAGCTTTTGTTTGAGATTGCTTCGGCATGCTTTGCCTGTCTCGCAATGACAACAAAAGAGGAGATTGCCGCGCACCCTGCGGGTGCTCGCAATGACAACAAAAGTCCCTTTGTGGCCTCGCAATGACAAGTCTAACGCAACGTCATTGCGAGGAGTCCCGTGAAATGGGACGACGCGGCAATCTTATATGGTGTCATACAAATCCTGCCAACTGCTATTCATGCTGTTAACCAGGTCAATTTTCCTTTTCCGTGATCCAGCCTTTATTCTTTTCTCTCTCGTAATAGCATTTTCAGGGTCACCAAATACTTCATAATAAACAAGTTTTGTTATGTTGTATCTTTTGGTAAAGCCGTCAATCAATTTATTCCTGTGCTCATAGACTCTTCTTTTGAGATCATTGGTTACCCCTGTGTACATGACAGTATTGTTTTTGTTTGTCATAATATAGACATAGTATTGTCTGTCCATCTGTATTTTATATTCTGTGAAGTTCTGTGTAATTCTGTGGCTAAATATACTGCCTATGTTTTATCATCAAAAAAGTGTCTTTTCTCCGTGGACTCTGTGGTTCTATTTAACCATGCCGGGATTTAATGTATAAAATACTCTTTTATCAAAATCATGGGAACGGATAAGGGCAGCTTTTTCGAGCCGTACCAGAATCTGTGAGGCACGTCGCTTTGAAATATTTGCGTGCCGGGAGAATTCCTGGAGGGTTATTTTCTGGTGCTTCTTAAGGTATGTGAGGAGCGCTGTTTCGTGTCTGTCAAGGTCCTTCGGGGATAACGTTATGCCGGGGCCGTCCTGCAGTCGTTGAGCAGCCTTTCCGGAAACAGGCAGATTTTTATCTTTCACCCGCACATAGAAGAGGGCTTTACCCCGTGGATCAGTCACCGTGTGCTTTGCCCTGCTCTGTTCCACGATGACCCACAGTACGGTCTTCCCGGCGACTGAGACGGTTTTTATCTGCGGTTCTATGGGGGGAGAGCAGTGCTCATGGGCAGCCGTTAAAACAATGCGTTTCTCCTCATCAGGCTCAGCAACACCAACAGGCACTCCGTCATCAGCAACTCCAATAAGGATAGTGCCGCCGGTGGTATTGGCCATAGCAGCAATCCCTTTTGCCAGTTTGAAAGACGACGGTGCGCTGCGTTTGAATTCGATATGTTCTCCCTCCTTATTCTGCAGAAGGGATGCTATGTGTGATGCTGTCATTGATATACTGCTCATCAGCTGCACCTGTAGTTCAAATATACCACCGTGCGGGTCGCATATCAAGCAATCCGTACCATGCTTTCTTAACTTGACTAACGGTATTTAAGAGGATAAAAGATTAAATTCAGCGAGTTGAAACCATAAACCTGAAACCTGAAACTTGAAACGTCCATTCCCCCGATGAAACAGATAATCAGAGAACTTATAGACCAGGCACTTGGTGCATGCCGTCAGGACGGGCTGCTGCGCGTCAGCGAGCAGCCGGCATATGTGATAGAGGCCCCCAGGAATAAAGACCATGGAGACTTTGCCGCCAACATTGCAATGCTTCTCGCCCCTCAGGAAAAAAAATCTCCCCGTGAGATAGCACAAATCATAGCCGGGAAGATAGAAGGTAAGAGTGCTGTCGTGAGCCGGGTGGAGATTGCCGGCCCCGGATTTATTAACTTTCATCTGAGCCCCGGCGCATGGTACGCCGGGTTTCAGGAACTGGAGGTGCAGGGAGATCGTTTCGGTTCATCCGGTATTGGTAAGGGGGAGAAGGTGCAGGTTGAATTTGTCAGCGCCAACCCTACCGGCCCGCTGCATGTCGGTCATGGCCGGGGAGCGGCGCTGGGAGATGCTCTGGCAACCATTCTGGCGTTTGCCGGCTATGACGTGCAGCGGGAATACTATATTAATAACGTGGGTATTCAGATGCAGAATCTGGGCAGGTCGGTATATCTGCGCTATCTTGAGCTGCTGAAGAAGGAAATCGTATTCCCCGACGGCCTGTACCGGGGAGACTATATTATTGATATAGCAAAAGAGGTCATACTGAAATACGGAAAGCGCTTTACCGAGATGCCGGAGGCAGAGGCTCTTTCCTTCCTTACCGAGTTTTCTTCCAGCCTTATTCTGAATGGCATTAAGGATGATCTGGAGCAGTTCGGCGTGCAGTTTGATAACTGGTTTTCCGAGAAGGTGCTGTTTGAGCGCGGCGATGTTCAGTCATCGATTGATGAGCTGAAGGCTAAGGACCTTGCCTATGAGCATGACGGAGCGCTGTGGTTCAGGACCACCAGCTTCGGCGATGAGAAAGACCGGGTGATCATAAAGGAGGATGGCAATACCACTTATTTTGCTTCAGATATTGCCTACCACCGGGAAAAATTCTCCCGCGGGTTCAAGCAGGTGATAGATATCTGGGGTGCCGACCATCACGGCTATGTGCCGCGGATACGGGGAGTGCTGACAGCGCTGGGGATCCCTGAGGATGCCTTTACGGTAATTCTTGTTCAGATGGTGAACCTCCTGCGCGGCGGAAAGCCGGTTGCCATGTCAACCCGGTCTGGAGAGTTTGTCACCCTGCGCGAGGTCATCCAGGAAGTAGGGAAGGATGCCGCCCGCTTTATCTTCCTCACCAGGCGCTCGGATGCCCAGCTTGATTTTGATCTTGAAGTGGCAAAAAAACAGAGCGATGAAAACCCGGTCTATTATGTGCAGTACGGTCATGCCCGCATCTGCAGCATTATAGCGTATGCACAGGAGAAAAATGTTTCCCTCCCGGTGTTTCAAGACATAGACCCGGGACTCCTTTCATCTCCGGAAGAACAGGAGATCATTAAAAAATTAGCTCAGTTCCCGGAAGTTGTTTCAGGCAGTGCCCAGTCCTGTGAGCCGCATCGTATTGCCATATACCTCATGGAACTGGTGGGCCAATTTCACAGCTACTATGCCAAATACCGGGTTATCACCGAGGAGCTTGCCATGAGCACCGCGCGTCTCTATCTTATAAACGGGATTCGCTGCGTGCTTAAAAACGGCCTGGCACTTCTGGGAGTAACAGCTCCTGAAAAAATGTAATTCTTCTTTTAGTACCCCATCCATGAAAGAAGGAAAGGATAAAGGCACGCGTTTTTTAGCAGGCATAAAACGAGCAGTGATTCTCCTGCTTGCTTCAACGGCAAGCGGTGCTTTTTTCTTCGCGCTTGCCTATACGGTTGATGTACTTGTCCGCAGAACTGCATCTGCGCCGCCAAAGCCCGCTCTGCCCTTTGAGAATAGACCTGCACCTCCGGTGAAAAGTCCATCTCCCGCACCGGCTCGTAATCCTGATGCTTCATCGAAGCTCACGTTTTATGATACCCTCATTAAAAATGTACCGGACAGCACCCGGTTAACCAAAAACACAAAACCTGTTGAACCCAAAAATGGCCGGGAGAAACCAGTACAGGAAAACAAACCATCCGCACAGGAACAGCAACTGCAACAGCAAAAACCTTCTGCTGAAGGTACCTATGTTCTTCAGTTCGGAGCTTTTCAGAAACCGGAAAAGGCTGCCACCCTGGTAAACGAATTAAAAAGCAAAGGCTATAATCCCTATACGGATACCATCTCGGTGCAGGGGAAAGGCAGTTTAACCAGAGTGAGAATGGGCGGGTTCCGGAGCCTTACTGAAGCCCGGAAAAAAGCCGCGGAGATACAAAGTAAAACAAACTTCCCCGTGAACATAAACAGACAAGAGCCGCAGAGA
>CAIYCZ010000538.1 GCA_903924805.1 uncultured delta proteobacterium
GTTTTACTTCCATTGCTGGCTGCTTGCACAAACTCTTACATTGTTTCCCTTTTCCTCATGGAAACCACCATTATGACCGAAAAGATTTCCCGCCGGGGGGTAAAAACTCCACACGAATATGAACCTGATATCCTGGAAAAAGCCGCCCCAGGACCAGTAGATAAGGAATGCCTTGCCCCGTACCTTCCCCAGGTCAACATATCCCCAGAACCTGCTGTCATAACTTTTATCCCTGTTGTCACCCATAACAAAGAGTGAATGGGGGGGGACGGTTATCGGTCCGAGGTTATCTCTATTCTTTTCAGTGCCCCATCCGTGGATAATGTGCGGGTCCCGGTAAACCCCGAAAGAGTCATCAAGCGGCTTGCCATTTATAAAAATTTTCTTGTCCTTTATATACAGCCGATCTCCTTCAACAGCGATGACCCGTTTTATGAAGTCCTTGCTCGGGTCTTCAGGATAGACAAAGACAACCACATCTCCCTGTTTGGGTTTGGTAAACTGAAAAAATTTGATTTCGGTAAACGGGACGGTTATTCCGTAAATAAATTTGTTTACCAGGATGTGATCCCCTATCAAAAGGGTTGGCTCCATAGAACCGGATGGAATCTTAAAAGCCTGCACCACAAATGTTCTGATGAACAGGGCAAGCACAACAGCAATAACAATTGCCTCAATATTCTCCCGGTTAAACGTGCCCTTTAAAAATTTAGCGCCGACAGATTCTTTCTTCTGTTTTTTTGTTGCCATACGTGGCTCTGCTACTCCGGATTAAAAAATAGGTTTGCTTATATAGCATATTTTCTCAAAAAGATGTAAAAAAAGAATACCGGGCATAACTGAAATAAAAATAACCGGAAACCGATGTGTATACCCGGAGCCCCTGAAAAAAAATGATTGACACCTGACAAACACTCAGTATAATCTCTATTTAAGCGGGCATAGCTCAGTTGGTAGAGTACAAGCTTCCCAAGCTTGGTGTCGCGGGTTCGAATCCCGTTGCCCGCTCCAGGACGATCCAGCGCAGGATACCATGTTTTTTAATTGGTTGTATTTTTATAATCCTGTGTTATAATTCACATCTTATAACAAGGGATCTATGAAAGTGGGCAGTGCCCACTTTTTTTATTCATATAAATTTAACAGAAATAAAATATTCTTAAAAATAATAAACACGCAGGAATGGAACCAAAGCCCGGGGAATATCCCGATGCTCTCATAAACGAAATCAGCCGCCTGGTAGAGGAAATCCTGCACGGCGAACACATGGAACTCGTTGATGTGGCATACCGGAGAGAATCGCACGGATGGGTTCTGAGAATATTTATTGATAAACCGGGGGGGATCTCCATTGACGATTGCACTGCTGTCAGCCATCAGGTAAGTGACCTTCTGGATGTAAAAAATTTAATTCATTACCCGCATCACTTAGAGGTCTCATCTCCCGGCTTAAACAGGCCTCTAAAAAAAGAGGCTGATTTTAAGAGATTTATTGGAGAAGTCATATTCGTTAGAACCAGGTCCCTTATTGAAAACAGAAAAACCTTCAGGGGAAAACTTGCCGGATTTCAGGACGGCATTATGGTAATGGATGTGGATGGCAAGCAGTTCACCATCCCTTGCGGGATAGTTGAAAAAGCACACTTGGAGTTTGATTTCAAGAAGCAGCACTCCCGGTAACCGGTGGTACGGCAATACCGTATACGGCTTAGCTACCATGGTATCATGAACACTTTTAAGAGTAAAAAGGAAGAGCGATGTTTACAGAATTAGGCAGGGTTATTGATGAACTGAGAAAAGAAAAAGGGATAGACAGGGGAGTGGTCATAAAAGCCCTGGAGGAAGCACTTCTGAAGGTGGCAAAAAATAAATATGGCCATAACCTGGCGATTGAGGCCTGCTACAATGAGGAACTGGGTGAAGTGGAGCTGTTCCAGTTTAAAACAGTGGTGGAGCACGTAGTAACCCGCGGCAAGGAAGTCACTCTGGAAGAAGCAAAGAAGATTGACCCTGAGGCTGAGATGGGTGACAGCCTGGGAATAAAGATGGACACGTCCCTGTTTGGACGAATTGCCGCCCAGACCGCCAAGCAGGTCATTGTGCAGAGTATCCGTGAAGCGGAACGGGAAAACGTATATCTGGAGTTCAAGGATAAAAAGGGCGATATGGTTACCGGAATTGTTCAGCGGTTTGATAAGGGTGACATTATCGTTGCCATGGGAAAGTCAGAAGCCATCCTGCCGGTGCAGGAGCAGATACCCAGTGATAAATTTTCACTCAGAGAACGGATTAAAGCATACATTGTTGACGTGAAAAAGAGCACCAAGGGACCTCAGGTTATTCTTTCCAGAACCCATCCCGGTTTTCTCATAAAGCTGTTTGAGCTGGAAGTCCCGGAGATTACCGAAGGGATTGTAAAGATTCGCGGCGTAGCCCGGGAGCCGGGCGGCCGCGCAAAAATTGCTGTCGAGTCATCAGAGCCGCGGGTTGATCCGGTTGGTGCCTGTGTTGGTAACCGGGGAACGCGTGTTCAGAATGTGGTTCACGAGCTGCGCGGAGAGAGAATAGATATCATTCCCTGGACAGCAGATCCTGCAAAGTTTGCCTGCAGTGCTTTAGCACCGGCAGAAATTTCTGAGATACTGGTGGATGAAGAAGCGCACACCATGGAAGTGATTGTTGAGGACAACCAGCTCTCGCTGGCGATAGGCAAGAAGGGTCAGAATGTCAGATTGGCTGCCAAGCTTACGAAATGGAAGATAGACATAAAAAGTCGCACCAAGTATGAGGGGCTTTCACAGAAGTCAGCTGATCAACTCACGGAAATTTCCGGCATAGGAAAATCAACTGCCGAAATCCTTGTTAAGGAAAATTATTTAACTGCTCAGGACATTATTGCAGCAAAGCTTGAGGATTTAGTAGCCATACCGGGCATTGGCGAGAAGAAAGCAAAAAAAATTAAGGAAGCTGCAAAACTCGCTCTGCAGAAAACAGAACAGAGCGAACCGTAACACCGTATCTCTACAAAGGATCACAACAGGCGTATCATGAGGGTTCACGAGTTAGCCAAAGAATTGCAGCTGGACGCAAAGGAGCTCGCAGTAAAGATCAAAGAAATGGGTATAGAAGTAAATTCCCATATGAGCTCTATTACTGACGAACAGGCGGAGAAGATCAGAGAGCGTCTGGTAAAAATCTTTAAAGAGAGCATTGTTGAAAAACGGGTAGGCCAGACGGTCATCCGGCGGAGAAAAAAGGTTGAGGTGGTTGAGCCGCCGCCCCCCCCGGAACCGGTGCAGCAGAAGATTGCACGGCAAGAGCCTGTTGCCAAACAGGGAATCCCTGAAGAAGCACAGCCGGCTGAACCGGCACCCGTTGAAAAAGCTGAAGAGCCCCCGCATCCAACGCCTGATGCCCTGGTAGAAGAGGCCGCCCCGCAGCCCCCGGCAGCGCATCCACCCGAAAAGAAGCCGGCACCTCCGGACCTAACTCCCAAGAAAGTTAAAAAAGCAAAGAAGGAGCCCCCGGCGCGCATTATCCAGCGGGTGGAATTGAAACCTGCTGTTCCGGCACCGGCAGCGCAGCCGTCCGTTCCGGCACCGGAAGGGAAGCTCAAAGGCAAACGCGAAAAGCCAGTGGCACCGGCAGCGCCGGCAGAAGAGGCAGGGGGCGTACCGAAAGTAAAGCCCAAAAAATGGAGATTCAGGCGCCAGAAGGGAACCGTTTACGAAGAGGGCGAACTTGAAGGTGTGCCCGGCGAAGAAGTTGTCTACCGGAAACTCAAAGACGGACAGCTGGTCAGAAAGAAAAAGCTGCAGACCGTCAAGATATCGCCGGCACAGAAAAAGCCTGCTTATATTGCGCCGAAAAAAACCGAAATCACCGTCCCCAAGGCAATTAAGAGAAAGATTCGTATCCAGGAAGGGATAACCGTGGGAGAACTTGCCCGGAGGATGGGCGTAAAAGCGGGAGAAATAATCAAGAAGCTCATAGGTCTTGGAGTGATGGTAACGATTAACCAACTCATTGATGTGGACACGGCAACGCTGGTCGCTCAAGAGTTTGGTTATGAAATTGAACAGGTGGCCATCGAAGAAGAGAAAATATTTGAAACGCTGAAAGATGTAGAGGAACAGCTACAGCCCCGCTGTCCCATTGTGACGGTCATGGGACA
>CAIYCZ010000539.1 GCA_903924805.1 uncultured delta proteobacterium
CAACCGTATAGTTATAAATGCGCTGGGTCTTTTCAACATAGCTGGTAAAGGCAGAGAGAATGGCAAAGTGATTCAGCACCTTCTCCATGCTGATGCGGCTCGGTCGTATCAGCCGGTAATACATATCCTTGCCGTTTCCATAGCCTGCGAGGTTACTCTGCGCCTCAGAAAGCTTCTCAAGAAATGGGGCTTCCATATCCTTTCTGCTGAAAGCCTCTGCCAGCTGAAGCGCGCGCTCTGCATATTTAAGGATCTGGGTTGCTTCAAGGCCGGTGATTTCATCAAAAAACCATCCGCAGCTGGTAAACATGAGCTGTGCATTCCTCTCGGTTTCCAGAAGCTTTAAGGCATGTATCCTGTCTTCCTCCCGCAGTGTGTCCTTTCCGTGAATCCTGAAAAATGCAGTGACACTTTCCGGACTTCTGTCCAGAATAATTTTTATGTAGTCATTCCGTGCAGCCCGGGAGTCCTTGAAATAGCGTGCACCCTCCTGCTCGAACAGTGCCGACAAATTATCCCGGTGAATGTTTAATGCTTCGCGCAGCGGCATTCTCCATTTCTGGTTCCAGGTGCCCTGCCATTGAATCCTGCACCCGCAGTCCTCTTTCCATCTGCCAACGCCATGAGCACAGCTCCAGGCAGTCCCTTCATTATCCGGCCCGCTTTTTAATTCCACTTCAGATTCCGGGGGGAACTGCTCGAGAAAGGCTCCATAATTAATCAATGTGAAGCCCTGCTTTGCTTCTGCCTTGCGCAAAGCATACGCCAGCGCCATTTCTCCAAATTTTTTATGATGGCCGTATGTCTCCCCGTCAGTTGCTGCATGAATAAGCTGTGCTTTATTCTTTCCCTCATTATAGGAGAGATTCAGCCTGTCAGCCAGCTTATCGCCATCAAGCAGCAGGTTGCCAAAGCTTATTTCACCGGAAATTGCTCCATCATAAAAAAAGACATCAATAAACTGATCCACCATCCGTTTCCCGCTTTTATCTTTTAAAAAGCATCTATACGGATAGGTCGGGTCAATGGTTCCACTTGAAACATCTTTCCAGTTCCCGCCTTTCAGCGGCCGCACTCTCTGCGCCTGGGCAGGAGAAAGAATCACATATTTCATCCCCTGTTTTATAAGCACCTCAAGGCTGGCCGCGTTAACCGCTGTTTCCGGGAGCCACATGGCTTCAGGCTCGCGTTTAAATCTATACTTGAAATCTTCAATCCCCCAGATAACCTGCGTCTCCCGGTCCTGCCCATTTGCAAGCGGCAATATCGTGTGATTATACGCCTGTGCTATGGCATTGCCGTGCCCCCAGCGGGCAATACTTTCCCGGTCTGCATCAAGAATAAGCGAATAAGTACCGGGTGCTTTCTTTTCCAGCCAGCTTAAAAGCGTTGGGCCAAAGTTAAAGCTTATCAGTGAATAATTATTTACAATATCTATAATCTTATTATTGCCATCAACAATGCGGGCATAGCCGTTTGGTTCATAGCACTCTTTGAGGATTCTCTCATTCCAGTCATGGTAGGGATACGCACTCTCCTGCATCTCTATTTCTTCGATCCAGGGACTTTCCCGGGGCGGCTGATAAAAATGGCCATGAATACAAAGGTATTTGTTCATAGTAATAGTGCCTTAAGATAACTATAAATGAATCAGCGTTTTTTTCTGAAACTATGTAAGAAGGGTTCAAGTGGCCAAGGGGCCGAGTGAAATAATTTTAAAACACTTGAACCCTGGAACCCTCGACCCCTTGAATCCTTTCTATCTTTTCACCTTTTCACCTCTTCACCTTTTTGCCTTATCACCTTTTTAATCGCTTTGCGGTACAGCTCCATATACTGCTGCGCTGACTGTTCCCAGGAAAAATCACAGGCCATGCAGTCCAGCATAAGCTTCTGCCAGTCTTTTTTCTTTTCATACAGTGCAAGGGCCCGCTTTATGGTATGCAGCAATTCTTTGCTGCTGTATTTTTCAAACTTGAAACCGGTGCCCGTGCCCTTACGCTCATCATAGTCACTAATGGTGTCGTCAAGCCCGCCCGTTGCCCTGACAATGGGAACGGTGCCATATTTGAGGCTGTATATCTGGTTCAGGCCGCACGGTTCATAGCGGGACGGCATAAGAAACATATCGCACCCTGCTTCTATTTTATGCGCCAGAGTATTATCATAACCGATTCTTATTCCGACCTTATCTGGAAACTTTCTGCCGATGGTTTCAAATAGATCATGGTATTTCTGCTCACCCGTTCCTAGTAGTACAAAACCAATATCAAGACTCATAAGCTTGTCCATAATCTGTGCCAGCAGATCAAACCCCTTTTGGTCTGCAAGACGCGATATGACCCCTAGGAGCGGCTTGGTGCGAAGTTTAGCAGGGAGCTTGTATTCATTCAGGAGATCTTCTTTGCATTTCTGCTTTCTTGTCAGGGCACTGCTGCTATAATGTGCTGCAATATATTTGTCTGCTTCAGGGTTCCATTCAGCATAGTCAACGCCATTTAAAATGCCATAGAGGTCATCTTTTCGCGACATAAGTATGCCCTCCATGCCATAGCCAAATTCCGAGGTCTGTATTTCCTCACTGTATTTTTTACTTACGGTAGTAATGATATCAGAAAACATGAGTGCTGCTTTCAAAATGCACATCTTTCCCCAGTATTCAAGACCATTGACGTTAAAGTAGTCCGCCGGGAGACCGGTAAGTTGAAACACTTCTTTTTCAAACAGTCCCTGGTAGGCTATGTTATGAATGGTAAAGACGGTCCTGGTTTTCGCGAATTGCGGGAGGTCACGGTAAATGCTTTTAATGTAGGCCGGTATGAGCCCGGTCTGCCAGTCATGACAGTGGATAATATCAGGGGCAAATTCAGTTTTTATGCACAATTCGAGTGCACAGCGTGAAAAGAAAATAAACCGTTCGGCATTATCCCGGTAATCCCCTTTTGCAGTACCGTAAAGCTGGCCACGATCAAAAAATTCATCACACTGTACCAGGTATACCGGAATTGACGGCTCGAGGTTCGTTTCCCACACATCGCCCAGATAGATTTTGCGGCCTATGGGTATTTCAATTCTTTCAGCCAGAAGTTTTCGCTCAGGTGCAGTCTTCTCAACCATTTTGTAAAAAGGCATGATTACCCGCACGTCGCATCCAAGAGATTTTAAAGCAACCGGCAATGTACCAGAAACATCTGCAAGCCCGCCGGTTTTCGCAAATGGCACCACTTCGGAAGAAGCAAATAAAACTTTTAACATAACGTATAACCTCCTCAATAGGGTTCAAGGGTTCAAGGATTCGAGGGTTCCAGGA
>CAIYCZ010000540.1 GCA_903924805.1 uncultured delta proteobacterium
ATTCTACAGGGGGTGCGGATTATGAAATTGCTTATTCTAAACAGAAGACAGATGGGTAAAACTATTACGTATGAAATTGTTTTTTTTCTACTGCTTTTCTGTTCACAACTATGGGCAGCTACCTACCAGTGTGTGCAGGACACCTATCTTGATGCCGCCTACCCTGATGATAATTTTGGCGGGACTGACCGGCTGCTGGTTTCCAACAGCAGCGCTCCTACCCGGGTATTGATGAAGTTTGCTATTCCTGACTGGGCGGTTCCCTCCAATATTAAACAGGGAAAACTCATTATGTATAGCGCTCCGTGGACCGGCGGCGGGGGCGGCACAACTGATTTTGAGGTGTACTCCATGACCCGCGTATGGACAGAAGGGACCTGTGATCGATACAATGATCCACAACCGGATGACGGAGCCACCTGGAACCAGTATACCTTTGATGCAGATCTTGCGAAGAACCAATGGAATCAGCCGGGGGGTGATTATGATGACAGCATGCACGTGGCGGGCACCTTTCCTCCGGGCAATGACTGGGGTCCTTTTCCCATCGATATTACCGACCTGCTGAAAAACCGGTTGAATACTCTGAGAGACTACGGCGTGCTGCTTAAACACCCCCTTGAAGACACATCCGGAGGCTGGCAAAACTTTGCAGGCAAGGATTCCACGGGCTACGATCCGCCCCGCTATCCGCAGTTAGAAATAGATTATCTGACTCCTCCGCTCAACAACCCTCCTGAACAGCCAGCTGAACCCTTCCCTGCCAACGGCGCCACAGCAGTGCCGTTAACTGCTGCGTTAAACTGGAGTGGCGGAGATCCTGATAAGGACAATACGCTGACGTATGATATTTACTTTGGTGCGGCAGGAAAGCTGGTCCTGTCTTCTTCCGGTCAGACCGCTGCCACGCTTGCCCCCGGCGCCTTGCAGCTTGCAACTACCTATGAATGGAAGGTAGTTGCTCGAGATAATTATGGTGCAGAAACATCGGGCCCGGTATGGAATTTCACAACTACTGAGAGTGGCATACATTCAATTTCTCCTGCAAGTGGCTCGCCCTTTTATTTACATGACAGCCAGTACATTCCGCTGCCAATCTGGGTGCGCATCACCGGCAATGGAACTCACTTTCAGTTCCCAAAATCCAGGGTCTCCTTCGGCGATGAGGGGATAACGGTTTTATCTTCAATACCGATCTCTGCTGACCAGATGCGGGCTGTTATTATCATAGGAAAATCTGCCAAGCCGGGGTCTCACGATGTCAGCGTTACTACCGGTGAAGAGGTTGCCGTGGGAACCGGACTGTTTGAAGTGGTAAAATTCTGGCGGGGCAAGGAACAAATCACGGTTCAGCAGGGCTCTGTCTCAGTGTTAGTAGATCTGTGGGGCTTGCCGGTGCAGCCCTTTAATGGCAAAGAGGCGCTGCGCCTCTCAGAGATTGTAGAAAAATCAGCGGTGACCGGCGATCCTGAACAGTACTTTTATAATCTTATTGCAAGCGATGATTATTCACTGGAAAGGGGGATTATTATAAGCGGCTGGGGAACCGGGCTCCCCACCTGGAATGACATGGGAAAAGGGTATCTCTACCAGACCAAGTCATCCGGCTTGCTCACCGGATGGGAGCCGGACACGGTACCGGGGAAAACCGGAAACACCTACAAGGTAAGCTTTATGGACGGAGGAACCATTGAAATTCGGGAAGAAGATATTATTAATTAATGTAAAGGGAGAAACAGGGAGAATGATGAAGAGAGTCCTTTTGCTGATAGTTGTCGCTTTATGCGTGCTCCTTGAAGGTGGCAGGGCGCTGGCTGACGGGATAACCTGCCCGGCTGTGGCTGATGTCTATATTGATGAATGGAATCCCGATGAAAATTTTAATTACAAAACACGGCTCATGGTTGCAACCAATAAGAATATCCACCACGGCATTTCCCGGAGTCTCTTCCGGTTTGATATCCCTGCCAATATAGAAGCCTCACAAATTAAGAGTGCCGCCATCTATCTTTCCCCGTGCTCAAGTTGTGGCGGAGGGAATGGGGGCATTGCGGGATTTTACGCTCTGAATAAATCCTTCGATGAAGCAGCGGATACCTGGAACTCACTGGCAGGAGGAGACGGGGATGATTCAGTATATTCCCAGACAACCATTCCCAAGGGAAATGAGTGGAATCAAGCAGTTAATGGAGGGCCTCCTGCCGATGCAAAAGGGTTTGATATAACCGCGCTTCTCCGGGGCAATCTGACCAAAGTAAAAGCCAACGGCATCATGCTGCGGTTTCTGGATGAACACCAGGAGCCCTATACCCATCAGAATATTGCCTCAAGAGAGTCTACAGATGCTCTGGACTTTTCCCCCTATATACTTATACAAACCCAGGAGTCTCTGTGCCCTGCAGAGGTTGTTTTACAAGAGGATGAGGAAGCTCTTAATCTGCTGCGAAGTTTCCGCGACCAGGTGCTCTCGAAAACTCCTGCCGGCAGAAATTATATCAACCTTTATTACCGGCATGCTGCTGAGATTTCCGCACTGCTGATATCGGATGCTGATTTAAGACGTCATACCGAAGCTGCGCTGCCGGGACTGCTAATAACTGTCAGGTATATGCTATGGCAGTGTCAGTCAGGGCCTATCCGGGATATGGATGACACCCTGCGCAATCTTATTGATGCGTTTACAGTAAAAGCCAGCCCGCAGCTGCGGGAAGATATGGTGAAAATAAAAGCCTCTCTTTTTGCTGCAAAGGAACCAAAATAGAAGATTCCAGCCCTCCACGGAGCATCCTGCCTCGGAATTGACTCCGTGCTCTAAATAGTATATAAGTGTGTTGGGATACAGCCAGTTCTAATTAATCTATAACTGGCTTTTTTTCTTGTAATCAGCCGCAGGAGGAACATACTGCTATGCGCGTTTACATTGGTTTTGATGACACTGACACGATTGATGCGGATCGCGGTACCGGAAAACTGGTCCGCTGGTTTGAACAGGAACTGCCTGAGGGATGCACGCTGTGGGGTGTTGTCCGCCAGCAGCTTCTGGTAGACCCGGCCATCCCCTATACTTCCCATAACAGCTCTGCCTGTGCAGTCATTGATGCCCCTGATGCTTCTCTGGTAAGCAAGCTGGTTTCCCGGGCCGTACAGCACATTGAAAAGCATTCCATTCCGGGAAGCGACCCCGGGCTCTGTCTGAGCAGCGAAAGTAACTCCGACCTTTCTCAACTTATTGCGTTCGGCCGATTATGTACAGCCCGTGTGGTAACGCAGAAGGATGCAATCCATGCAGCTGCCAGCGCACACCTCTCCGGCCATGGCGGCACCAACGATGGAATTATCGGGGCTGCGGCAGCAGTCGGGTTGACAGCGTCCGGCTGGAGTGGTAGATTTATTGAGTTTCAAAACCTCAGAGGTTTTCCGCAAAAAATCAGTGTTGCTGCTCTGGAGCAATCAGATATAATGGTAGTCTCGATTGACCGGCATGCCCCGGTTCCAGCAC
Organism: uncultured delta proteobacterium; assembly: GCA_903924805.1. Classification (GTDB taxonomy): domain Bacteria; phylum Desulfobacterota; class WTBG01; order CAIYCZ01; family CAIYCZ01; genus CAIYCZ01. The sequence continues at coordinate 3,500 of CAIYCZ010000540.1, forward strand.
CGGAAGACATCGTAGACACTAAAGGGTGGCTGCGACCGCGGCTGTGGGGTTCACAACCGGTACTGCCGGTAGTGTCTGCGGGGCAAAATCTCTGGGACGCTGTTGCCACCCAGAAACGAAATGGCAACAACAAACAGGAGGGATAGTCACATGGCAGCAAAAATTTTTTATAGAGAACGGCACAAAGTCGACAAAGGCGAAAAGAAGCCGCGCTTTATGCTGGTGGCTGTTGCGGGCATTGATTTAAAGGTTTATGGCAAACACCTGCGTAAAAGCGAACTTAAACAGATTGCAGATGCAGTGGGTGCAGAGCTGGTGCTGCTCAAAGGTGGCGATAAAAAGGCTGACGACGGGGTTGAGATCTGAGGCGGATAAGCCTTCGTGCTTTCAGGGATCAGTACACAACCAGCTTTTTAATTACCGGCATACCATCACAGGAGACAGGGGATGGCATTGTTCAGAGAACGCGATGGTCGTCGCTTGCATGTAAAAAGTAGACTGATGGGTGAGAGCCTGGTCAGTAAGACTTTAATCGATAGTCTCGATATTGCACCACAGCAGCGGCTCTTTCCAGATGTCAATATCCTGAAAATCGGCGGCCAGTCAATATGTGACCGCGGCATAAAAGCACTGCCCCAGGTCATAAAGGAAATCGCTGCCAACAAAAAAAAGCACCGGATGCTGCTGGTGACCGGCGGCGGGACGCGCAGCAGGCACATCTACGCCATAGGACTTGAGCTTGGCATGCCCACCGGCATCATCGCCAAGTTCGGCAGCTCCATCTCCGAGCAGAACGCGCTCCTCGTATCAATGCTTCTTTCCCCCTGCGGCGGGATCAAGATCGGCCATGACGAGATTGTAAAGCTCCCGACCTACTTTACCCAGGGGTGCATCCCGGTCATGCACGGCATGCCGCCCTATGATTATTTTGCCATCCCGCCGGCAAAGGGACGGATTCCCATTCACCGGACTGACGTGGGTACTATTATTCTTGCCGATTTGATTGGAGCGAAGAGCTGCATATTTATTAAAGATGAAAAGGGGCTCTACACCGATGACCCCAAGAAAAATCCTGCAGCGAAGTTTATTCCCCGGATCGGGGTAAAACAGCTTTTAAAAAAAGATCTGGACGATCTCATCATAGAGCGCCCCTGCCTTGAAATCCTCCAAAACAGCGAAGTCATAAATCAAATTCAAATAATTAACGGGCTTGAAAGGGGCACCATTACCAAAGCTCTCAACGGAGAGAAGGTGGGAACTGTTATTTATAAGGAATAACCAATTTCTAACCGTTACTATAAAAGTTTACCAGCCTGAACTATCCCTCTTCCCCTTCAGACAGTATTTCATCCTTAACTTCCTTAGGTGCCGGCGTAAAATAGCGCTGCGCTATAATGGCGGGAACAACAGCAGAAAGGATAAACTTTTGATCACAGCCATTTCCGATTTTTGAAAAAAAGCAGCATAATGCAACCAACTAATAGCATTAAGGTAAGAATGAGTGGGTATCCCCATTGCCATTCCAGCTCAGGCATATATTTAAAATTCATCCCATAGACACCTGCAAGGAATGTTAACGGCATAAAAATAGTTGCGATAATGGTCAATACTTTCATTACCTGGTTCATCCGGTTGCTGAGTGAAGAGAGATAAATATCCAGAATACTGGAAAGCATTTCTCTGAACGTCTCAACGGTATCTATGATCTGCACAACGTGATCATATACATCTCTCAAATAAATCTCTGTTGACTCTTTTATCAATGCTGACTCTCTCTTCGCGAGCGCAGCAATGACTTCACGGAGGGGCCAGATACATCTTCTTATATACAGCATCTCCCGTTTGAAATAGTGTATTTTTTGCAGGGTTTCAGGCTGGGGATTGGTAACGATTTCTTCTTCAAGAAGCTCGATCTGCTCCCCTAACTTTTCAAGAACGGCAAAGTAATTATCCACTATCCCATCAACAATGGCATAGGCAAGATAATCAGCCCCCATTTTGCGGATTTTTCCTTTGTTGCCCCTGATGCGCTGCCGCAGCGGTTCAAACACATCACCCTTTATCCCCTCCTGAAACGAAAAAACAAAGTTGTTCCCGAGGATGAGGCTTACCTGCTCGGACACAATATCAGTACCATTGTTGTTGTAGTGCAGCATTTTGAGAACTATAAATATATAATTCTCCATGTCATCAATTTTGGGATGCTGGTCAGTGTTAAGTATATCTTCCAGAGTTAACGGATGAATTTCATAACATGCCCCCAGCTTTTCAATAAGCTGTACATCATGAATGCCCTCAAGATTGATCCAGGTAACCGTAGGCCTGTCTTTTAATAAAAAGCATTCTTCGATCTTGTGCAGCGTCTCTTCCCGCAGCTCAGTTTCATTGTAGTCAATAACCGTGACCCCGGTGATATCCACGGTTTTCTCCCCGATATGCACGAGTGTGCCCGGTGACATCCAGGCTTTTTTTGAACGCTTTTTAGTATATCGTTTCATGCCACCCCCTGTTGTAAAATGTATGCTGGAACATGCGCACCGCCTTTTAATTATTCTATATGCATTATACTATATCCTACATTCAACGATTGAGTGCAACACATTCATTAGCCATAGCTTCAAGTGGCGTGAGGTATTTTAAGCATTTTCTTGGTCTGTTGTTAAGAGAATTTTCAACAGTTGCAATTTCTG
>CAIYCZ010000541.1 GCA_903924805.1 uncultured delta proteobacterium
AAGGCTATGATCAATAGGGTTTTACCATTGATTGAGTCATCAACGCAGGCTGCTATGCATCCCCATTAATATTACATACCAGGTTATACGTAACTGAGGCCGCCTGCTTCATCAGTATCTGGATAGCCCCCTCCCTGAAAATCTTACCTCTCTGGTATAATTTTTATCTTTCCTTTTTTAATAAACTTTCTATAATCATTGCTCATTACCTCCTGTTATATAACACCTCAAATACTAAGGGTTTAATTTCGGGAATAATGCCGTGGCTAAAAAGTTTTTAGCCGGGAGATATGAACATTGAAAGATGATAGCAAAACCAAAAAGCAGCTTGTCCAGGAATTAGCTGAATCGCGCCAACAGATTGCTGAAATGAAATCAGCAGAACAGGCTACCTGTCCCGCTGATAATGCTGTTTCCATTACCAGTCTGGAATGGCAACGCACGTTTGATGCCGTGCCTGACCTTATAACAATCCTGGATCGCGAGCATCGGATTGTTCGCATCAATAAGGCCATGGCTGAGCGGCTTGGCATATTACCAGATAAAGCAATTGGCCTGAAATGCTATGAATGTGTACACAATACAAATATGCCCCCTGATTTCTGCCCGCATGCCCTGCTGATGGCCGACGGTCAGGAGCATACTGCCGAAGTGCATGAGGTGAGCCTTGGCGGATATTTCCTGGTGACCGCTTCACCAGTGCGCGATACCCACGGAAAATTGCTTGGCAGTGTTCACATTGCAAAGGATATTACCGAGCGCAAGCAGGCAGAGGATGCTTTGCGGGAAAGTCAACGGACACTCTCTACTCTGATAAGCAATTTACCTGGCATGGCATATCGCTGCCGCAACGATAAAAACTGGACCATGGAGTTTGTCAGTGACGGTTGTCTGGTGATGACCGGCTATCAGCCTGATGATTTGATTCTTAACCGCCGCATATCCTACGCCCAATTGATCCATCCCGACGACCAGGAGATGGTATGGGATACCGTACAGACACCTTTACAAAAAAATCTGCCCTTTCAGATTATGTATCGTATCCGCACTGCACAAGGCGAAGAAAAGTGGGTCTGGGAGCAAGGTCGGGGGGTATACTCAGCCGATGGAACACTGCAGGCGATAGAGGGATTTGTCACTGACATCACCAGGCAAAAAAATACACAAGAGCAGCTGCAACAGAATGAAGAAAGGTTCAGACAAGTTGTTGATCAAGCCCCGTTTCCGATAGCCATAAGCACTGCAGAAGGTAAAATCATTTACCTGAATCCAAAATTTATTCTGGTGTTTGGTTACACCCTGGGTGAAATCCCAACCAAGGAAGAATGGCAGAGCAAGGCCTATCCTGATCTAGAATACCGCAACAGAGTCTCCTTGGAGTTTCTGGCAAAGGTGGAGAAATCAAAAGAGCAGGAAGCTGAACCGAGCATATTTAAAGTGCGTTGTAAGGACGGTACTGTACGAACGGTAATTTTTAGATTGGTGAGGATGGGAAATGAACTTTTTGGCTCAATAGCTGAGGATATCACCGAGCAAATAAAAGCACAGGAGCAGTTGCGGCAAAACGAGGAGATGTTCCGGTCAATGGCTGATACTATTCAGGACGGGCTGACCATCATTGAGCATCACAAAGCATTATATGTAAATGACCATCGCTGTGAGATTACCGGCTATTCGCGGGAAGAGCTGCTCACCATGAAGGATTCCGATATTGCAGTTCCTGAAGACCGGGCGCTGATACTTCGAGCGTATGAAAAGTACCGGCAGGAAGGCATTATTCCAGAGGCGTTAGAATTCAGGATTGTCCACAAGGATGGCACGCAGCGAACTGTGCGCAACCGATATTCGGTAAGCTACCGGGATGGAGAAATCTTCAGGCTGTATATACTGACAACAGATATAACCGAGGCCAAAAAAACTGAAAAATCGCTTCGGGATAGCGAAGAGCGCTTCAGGGCAATTGCTGAATCTGCAATAGATGCGATTATTACCACGGATAGCCAGGCCAGAATTATATTCTGCAACACCGCTACCCAAAAGTTATACGGCTATAGCATGGAGGAGCTGATCGGCCAACCGGCACGGATGTTGATACCTGAGCGGTATTATAATCAGGACTCGGAAGCTTTCCATTATATAAAGCAAAAAGAAGTGCGGCAGTTAGCCGGCAAATCGCGGGAAGTATGCGGCATCAAGAAAAATGGTAGGGAATTCCCCGCAGAAGTGTCAGTAATTAGCTATAAAATTGACTATGAACTGTTTTTTACCGTTACTATCCGTGATATCACCGAGTACAAGCAGGCTGAAGAGCAGCTTCGCCAGAGCCAGAAAATGGAGGCCATCGGAACGCTTGCCGGCGGCATTGCCCACGATTTCAACAATATCCTTGCTGCAATTATGGGATATGCTGAACTTTCGTTATACACTCTTGCCGAGACAGATCCGCTCCGGAAAAATCTTGACCAGATTCTTAAATCCTCCCACCGGGCCCGTGACCTGGTACAGCAGATACTTGCTTTCAGCCGCAAGGCCGAACAGGAACGCAAACCACTCCATCTGCATCTGATCTTCAAGGAAGCTATAAAGCTGCTGCGGGCATCCATACCGGCAACCATTGAAATCAGACAGCACATCGATGAACAGGCCGGTATTGTTATGGCTGATCCAACTCAGATGCATCAGGTTTTAATGAACCTGTGCACTAACGCAGCACATGCAATGCAGGAAAAAGGCGGGGTGCTTGAGATACAGTTATTTTCTGTTGACCTCGATGCACGGTCTGTTACGGCATACCCCGATTTAAAGCCGGGCCCCTATGCAAAGGTGACGGTCAGCGATACCGGCAGCGGTATTGATCCCAAAGTAATTGACCGTATTTTTGATCCGTTTTTTACCACCAAAGAAGTAGGCAAGGGAACCGGCATGGGGCTTGCGGTGGTGCATGGAATTGTTAAAAGCTATGGCGGAGCTATCATCACTCACAGTGAACCGGGCACGGGCAGCACTTTTGAGATTTTATTGCCGCAGGCAGCAGAGAAGATCAGCGCGGAACCGGAGACACTTCAACCGCTGCCAGTGCCAGTAGGCAATGAGCGCATACTGTTTGTTGATGATGAGGAGCTGCTGGTGGATATTGGCGAGAGGATTCTTAAGTCTCTGGAGTATCAGGTTGTTGCCAAAAAAAGCAGCCGTGAGGCACTTGAATTGTTTCAGAAGGAGCCTGATGCCTTTGATGTTGTTATTACCGACCAGACCATGCCGCATATGACCGGATTTGAGCTGGCACAGAAGCTCATTGCCATCCGCCCTGACATTCCGATTATCCTGTGCACCGGGTACAGTGAAACGGTGTCAGAGGAAGAAGCAAAAGCAGCTGGCATCAAAGAATTTGTTTTGAAGCCGATTAACGTAAAAAAAATTGCTGAGGTGGTGCGGAGGGTGCTGGATCATACATAAGTTCTACAAGCGGACTTCGAATACGCAGTTGATTGGGGTCTGGGCAGCCCTGCGAAAACGGGTAAAACCTCCAGCTGTTACAACCTCACGGATGCGAACTTCTCCTGCCTGACCGCCAAGAACCATCTGCCCTTCCTGGGCAATAGCCCCTGATGTGCACAACAACACCGAGGCGCAATAAAATAGCCTTCCAACCGGATTGAGGTTGTCTTCCACCCGGTCGCCTGCAAACGGCTCAACAATCATCCAGGTGCCATTATTTTTAATTGCTTTGCGCATATGTCTGGCAACACCCACCGGGTCACCCATATCATGCAGGCAGTCAAACATGGTTATCAGGTCATAGTTATTGCCCGGCATATCCTTAGCACCGAAGACTTCAAACCTCACCCTGTCTGAGACACCGGCTTCTTCAGCGCGTTTGCGCGCCCACTGAATAGAAAGCTCATGATAGTCAAAACCAGAAAAGCGGGAATTGGGAAAAGCCTGTGCCATAAGTATGGTTGATACTCCATAGCCGCAGCCTACATCAGCAACACGGGCACCTTCTTTAAGCTTTTTCTCAACCCCATCGAGTGCCGGGAGCCATGATCCTACCAGGTTTGCAACATAGTTCGGCTTATAGAACCGCTCCGCACCAAGGTATAATTCAGGATCATGTTCATGCCAGCCCACTCCTTTTCCGGTTCGAAACGCTTCAGCAATCTTTGCCTCAGAACGGATTGCCGCTGTTGCCGCCTGAAATGCCCCTGGCATATAGGCGGGACTATTCTCATCTGCAAAAGCAAATGCCTGCTCCGGGGTAAGGAAATAGTGGCCGCTTTCCGGGTCATATTCCACATACCCCCCTGCTGCCATTGCGGGAAGCCACTCGGCCACATAGCGCTCGGCAGTCCCGGTGCGCTGCGCCAGGTCCTTGGCGGTGAGCAAACCGGCTCCTGCCATTGCCTTGAACAGACCAAGCTTTTCGCCGATGAGCACCAGCGGAGCGTGAAACGTGGCACCGATATCTTCGATAACCTTCTGGATTATTTTATTTAGTTTGCTTTCATCAATTGTCATGGTGGTTTTGTAAGCTTGTTAGGTTGTAATAATATACGTTTAACACGCTTACCTTTTTACATCAGGTTTGGCCCATTTTGCAATTACTGA
>CAIYCZ010000542.1 GCA_903924805.1 uncultured delta proteobacterium
AGCGTCTTTTATCGGGAATCTGAATTTTTCTTCATAGGCAGGAGATCCCTTCTTAAGGTATCGGTCAAAAGCCTCCTGAACACTCTTTACATATCCTTTCTTCAGCAATACCTGCGCAAAATGGGGACGGCCCACCAGGCCACTGACCGCCTCCTGCACTATCTCCTCATAGCTGATGTTAATGCCCAGCGCCTGCAGATTAAGTACTATTTTGGGATTCCGTTCGGCGCGAGCATCCTGCAGCACCCCGAGACTTTTGTGCAGGCTGCTGTTTCTATAATCAATATAGTATCCCAGGATATGCAGCGTGCCCTGTGGAAACTCGGCACTTATCTCAACCCCTGGAACAAGCTCGAGCCCGCTGTGCTCTGCTGCCGCCACAGCTTCTTCTATTCCTTCAACGGTGTCATGGTCGGTAACGGCAAGCGCCTCAAGGTGTTTTGTTTGTGCATAGCTTACTAAATCAGCCGGAGATAGAGTTCCATCAGAAGCGGTGGTGTGGGTGTGAAGGTCGATAGACATGTATATCTCTTACAATAAGTAAAATTCAGAATAGGTAATGAGCTATCAGCCATCAGCTTTCAGCTTAAAGAAGAATAGGCTGAGGGCTGACAGCTAAAAGCTATACTTCTAAAGATACCCCAGGTCTTCCAGCCGCTTTTTTATCTTTTCCTCATCTTCCTTGGAATAGACCTCTTCTTCTTTCTGCGTGGCCGGTATGCAGTCTTTTTGTTCCAGCATTTTTATAATGGCATCTGCCTGCTCCTGCGGCGTCTTCTTGACTCCGTAATCCTCGGCAGTTATTACGCACAAACCATTAAGGCCCCGGCTTTGTAACTGCCGGGCAAGAATATCCATGGTCTCTTTAAACTCGGCACCCGTGCTTTGCACAAAGATTAGTGCGGTTTTCTTAGCATTCATTATGTATCCTCCGTTGATAATGCCGTATAGCGTACTGCGTTAAAGCTCCCTTTATTTTTCTTGATTCTTCCTGGAGTTTATCCCTGCGAAAGCAGGGGCAGAAATGACGCTTGAAATCTTAACAATCTGCGCCTATCTGCGTCCAGTAATTATTTTATCACTTTCCCTTCCATATCCTGCGGCACCGTGATTCCGAATTTAGTAAGCACGGTGGGGGCAATGTCAACTATGTTAAGATTGGTGCGAAGATGGTCAGAACTGCCGAGGGAATCAGCAGGGTCAAACAGAATGACTATTCCATCTTCAGCATGGTTTGCATCATCAGGGCCGGTATCATTTTCAAAGGTGTGGATTCTGTTTAATCCGATGCTTCCCACTGAGCGCCAGTCAAGGTTACCCAAATAGACGATGAGATCCGGCGGGACCCCGTTTGTTTCAGCATATACCTCCTCGGGCTTAAAAACTTTGGTGCCGATAGTATTTCCTTTTTCATCGGTCAGTGCTTCCAGTTTTGCTTTCAGCTCATCCCTGACCCGGTGATAGTCCTTCTGCGGTATGATTCCCTGCGGCTCCCGTCCTTCCACATTGAGAAATATGCGGGAGTAATACCCGCCTTCGCCCCAGGCTTTGGTATGGTTCCAGTCAATTTTTGTCTTTCCTATGGGAACCACTCCCGGCGGCTTGTCAGCAATGCTGAGATACCCTTCGCGGATCAGCCACTCATTAATGCATATCCCTCCCTGCATGGTTTTGGCACCATGATCAGATACCACGAACACCGCGGTCCTGCTATCCATGCGGTCAAGGATTTCGCCAATCTTTCCGTCAATAAATTTATAGTAATCACGAATGCAATACGCCAGGGGATTTCCCGGTACATGTTTGGGGTGAGAGGGGTCAGAGAATTTCCAGAATCCATGATGTATGCGGTCTATGCCCATTTCTACCATCATGGCAAAATCCCACGGCTTGGTATCAAGAAAATGGGAAAAGAGCCTGAAACGCCGTTCCGTCATCTCATAAATCTGCTGCAACAGCCGCTCCTTCTCCTCGGTCCGGAAATCTTCTACATCAAGGATATATTCACCGACCCGCTCCTTTATTTCATTTTTGAGCTCGGGCGGATAGGTATACTGGCTTGATGTGTCGGGGGTCAGAAAGCAGCTCACCATAAGCCCGTTTACTGGTTTTGGCGGATAGGTCTGAGGGATACCCAGGAGAATAACTTTCTTATCGTGCCGGGAGAGAATATCCCACAGCGTATCTTCTTTTATTGCTTTTGAGGTTGCAAAGCTCAACCCGTCATAGGAATAATCCGAACGGTTGCGGAATCCGTAACAGCCAAGCTTTCCCGGGCTTTTACTGGTCATCATGCATGACCAGGCAGGGATGGTGATAGGAGGGGTGCAGCTGCGCAGACGCCCGTAGATCCCCCTGTCCATGAGCCCGGAAAGAACGGGAAGCTCTTCCTTCCATCGCTCAAAAACAAGCTGAGGGGTGGCACAATCCAGTCCAAAAATGATTACTTTTTTCGCTGACATTATTCCTCTCCCGAAAAAGCACTGGTATCGATCATGATTAATCCGCTTCTTTCATCTGCTTGATCAAAATCTCTGCGACTTCCGGCCGGGTGAACTCCATGGGCGGCACCTCACCCTTCTGCAGCATTTCCCGCACTTTTGTGCCGCTTAGAAACACGTGGTGCTGAGAATCGTGAGGACAGGTTTTGCTGGAAGCCATTCCCTCACAGGTTCTGCAGTAAAAGGTGTGATCAAAGAACAGCGGCGTAATTCCTATCTCTTCAGGATCAAATTCGTCAAAGATGTAATGGGCATCATAGGTGCCGTAATAATTTCCAACCCCGGCATGATCCCGTCCGACAATAAAATGGGTGCAGCCATAGTTCTTTCTCGCAAGAGCATGGAAAATTGCCTCGCGCGGTCCGGCATAGCGCATGGCTGCAGGAAAGATAGAAAGGACACAGCGGGTTTTTGGATAGTACTTTTCAAGCAGCACCTCGTAACATGCCATCCTCACCGGTCCCGGGATATCGTCCTTTTTGGTGTCACCCAGCAGGGGATGAATCAGCAGCGCATCTACGGTTTCCAGTGCGCATTTTTGTATATATTCGTGGGCACGGTGAATGGGGTTGCGCGTCTGGAAGGCAACGACCCGCTTCCATCCCCGGTGTTTAAAGAGATAGCGCGTTTCCTGCGGGTCTAACCGGTAGTTTCCAAAATCTTCATACACCGGTCTGCGCAGGAGGCTGATTTTGCCTCCCAGAAGCACCGCGCCGATAGATTTCAGGTAGTGCACTCCCGGGTGATTTTCATCGCTGGTTCGCAGAACCTGCTTTGCCTCATTCTCTTTGTCAAATACAAATTTTTCCTCCAGGTGCAGTACGGCCAGGAGTTCATCCTGTCCATCAATCAGTGCAACGTCAGTTCCCTCTTTGAGGCGCTCGGCGTTCTTTCCGTCAATACTGAGGGTTATGGGAATAGACCAGGGCAGCCCGTTTGCTAATCGCATGAGATCAACCACATTCAGGTAATCCTGTCTGGCCATAAACCCCTCAAGCGGGCTGAGCGCTCCGGTAGCAATCATTTCCAGGTCAGACAGCTCCCGGGAGTTCAGCTTCACCCGTTCCAGCCCTCCCGCCTTTTTTTCCAGTCTTTGTTTTTCTTCGCCTTCGACTATCCGGTTTATCAACGTACCACCATGAGGTTCTATAGGCATGTCTCCTCCTTTAACAATTCATAGATTGTTTTTAGCCGTTTCGCTCTCAGTCGCAATAAACGGCAAATATATTAATTTAATACTATTGATTGGGATTTCCAATTAGAAATAACTGGCAGGTAAAAGCTGGAACCCGGTGGAAGCTTTTTTAGTGGTTATGTCTTTTACCTCAGTAGTATTAATTATAACATTATGAAGTTTATTTGCAAATCTCATATAAGTCAATGATTTTCCCTGAAACAGAAACATGCCCCGGCTCGGGCAGGGGAATTGCAGGACTTTCCCCAAAAATTGTAGGAGGCAAAGATAAGCAATGCGCCAGTCTGCCGCTTCTGTGTCCTTCCCTTTCCTTGCTGTCATGCCATGTGCCGGATTTCTATGGGGAATTTTTGGGGAAAGTCCTGGGGGAATTGACCTTGACTCTGCGCGACCCCGTGTGATATAAAAAATTATTAAATATTTAATGGTTAGTTTTCTGAAATTAAAGCAATTTTTGCCTGTTTTATGAAACCCATCTGCCCTTAATCGGTTACTAATTTTTAGAGCACCAGACAACTTATATTCTCGATAAAAAACCAAAACCTATGACGTTTGTTCCACATACCTTATCAGACATACTTCTCGCCACGGAAAAATTAACACCTGACATACTGAAGACGGTGTTCGGCGATGAAGGCGATCCGCCCAAGCAGGTCTGTCAGCGATTGGTTGATATGGGGTTTATCTCAGAGGAAGACCTGTTAAAGACCCTCGGTCGCCATTTCGGGATTTCTTGCATCTCCTTAAAAAATTATTCCGGCAAGACACTGTTCATTGAAAGCCTGTCTGCAAAGTTTATGAAACAGGCAAAGTTTGTCCCGCTGGAATTAAAAGATACTACCCTGTCAATAGCAATCACTGATCCTTTTAATGATTCCACCCTTGAAGCGATACGGATGTCCACTGGATATGATCTGGAAATATGCCTTGCCAAGGAAAATGAAATCCTTGATACCATTGACCGCCTGTTCAGCACTGAAACGTCATCAATGGACAGAATTATCGAAAACATTGGCAAGGACGAAAAAGGAGAGTTCTCTCTGGAAGACGACAATGTTGATCATCTGAAAGACCTTGCATCAGAGGCACCGGTCATCCGGCTGGTAAACCTCATCATCTCCCGTGCCATCGAGCTGCAGGCAAGCGACATCCACTTTGAGCCGTTTGAAGGAAGTTTTAAGGTTCGCTACCGGATTGACGGCATCCTCCATGATATGGAATCACCCCCCAAGAGTCTGCAGGCAGCAGTTATTTCCCGCATCAAAATCATGTCTAAACTGAACATTGCAGAGCGGCGCCTCCCGCAGGACGGGAGAATCATGCTGCGTGTCATGGGTAAAGAGATAGACTTCCGCGTGTCTACCATTCCGACGCTGTTCGGCGAAAGCGTGGTGATGCGCATCCTTGACCGGGAGAGCATCATCCTTGACCTCGAGCATCTGGGGTTTCCACGGGACAGCCTTGCCTGTTTTGAAGACCTCATAATGCGCCCCTACGGGATCATACTGGTAACCGGCCCTACCGGCAGCGGCAAGACCACAACCCTGTACAGCGCATTGAATAAAATAAATTCACCCGATAAAAAAATCATCACGGTTGAAGACCCGGTGGAATATCAGCTTCACGGTATAAATCAGATTCATGTAAAGCCCGCCATCGGCCTTACGTTTGCGCACTGCCTGAGGTCAATTCTGCGTCAGGACCCTGATGTAATTATGATCGGTGAAATCCGCGATGCGGAAACTGCCGAGATTGCCATCCACGCAGCGCTCACCGGCCATTTAGTGTTCAGCACCCTGCACACCAATGACGCGGCCGGCGCCATAACCCGGCTGCTTGAAATGGGGATGGAAAATTATCTGATATCTTCAAGCATGCTGGGCATAATGGCGCAGCGTCTGGTGCGTGTCGTATGCCCGCACTGCCAGGAAGAATATCTGCCGGACCTTGGCATGCTCCAGGAAATGGAGATCACATCCGAAGCATTGAGAACTATCCGGGTGGTCAAAGGCACCGGGTGCGAAATATGTGCCCACACCGGTTATAAAGGCAGAAGCGGAATATATGAACTCCTGCCGGTCAGTGATGAAATCCGCCAGTTGATTCTTTCCCGTGCAGACAGCAAAACAATCAAAGAAAAGGGCCGGAGCCTCGGGATGAAAACCCTGAGAGAGGCGGGATGGTCAAAGGTGCAGAACCATATCACCACCATTTCTGAAGTGCTGAGAGTGACACAGGTCGAGTAAGTGCTCCGGTCATTTATCTAACAGGTTAGTAAAAAAGTTGTTTTTCCCTTTTTCTCCCGTTTATAACCATGCCGGAATATATATATAAAGCAAGCGACAATGCGGGAAAAGTAGTAGAGGGGATCATGAGTGCTCCTGAGGAGTCTGCGCTGGTAGCCAAACTCCACGGCATGGGATACATTCCCATTAAGGTAAGCCCCTCCTCTAAAAGCCAGAAGTTCTCTCTCTCCATGAAATTTTCATTCTCTCTTCCCTTTGGCAATGTCTCGGGTGCTGATCTGCTTGCCTTCACCCAGGAGCTTTCGACGTTAATCAAAGCCGGTCTTCCGCTGGACAGGAGTCTCTCTATCCTGGTTGAGCTGACCGAAAATGAAAAACTGAAAGAGATCGTAGCAGAGCTGCTCAAGGATATCCGCGGCGGCCGGTCATTCTCTGATGCGCTGGCCAAGCATCCGCGGATTTTTGACAGGCTCTATATAAACATGGTAAAAGCAGGGGAAGCAGGGGGGGTTCTGGATGTGGTGCTGGAGCGGCTGGCGGATTTTCTGGATCGGTCTCAGCAGCTCAAGAGCACCATTTTGAATGCCATGATCTACCCCATTATTCTCATCTGCGTAATGGCAATTGTTATTGCCGTTATGCTCATGTTTGTAATACCCCGGTTTGCCAAGATTTTTGAGATGATGGGCAAGGCTATCCCCCTGCCCACACAAATCCTCATGTCCTTCAGCATAGCTTTGAAAAGCTACTGGTGGCTGCTGGGGGCACTGGGCTTTATCGTATATATAGCCTTCCGCCAGTATCTCGCCACGGAGGGCGGCAGGAGGACCTGGGACGGGTTAAAGCTGCGGCTGCCGGTACTGAGAATGCTGATCCTCAAGATAGAAGTTGCCCGTTTTTCACGAACCCTGGGCACCTTGATCAACAGTGGGGTTCCCCTTTTACAGTCACTTACCATTGTAAAGGAAGTTGTTAAAAATGTAGTTGTCTCCCATACCATACTCGATGTCAGCAAGGGTGCCAAGGAAGGCAAGGGCGTATCCGGCCCGCTGCGCAGCATCGGCATGTTTCCGCCGCTTGCCATGCATATGATCCGGGTGGGTGAGGAGACCGGGAGACTGGATGATATGCTCATCAGGGTTGCCGACACCTACGACCTGGATATTCAGAATAGCGTAAAGCGTTTCATCTCGATACTTGAGCCGCTGCTTATCCTGGTGATGTCATTTGTCGTGGCTTTTATCGTGCTGTCTATTATCTCGGCAATCCTGAGTATTAATGACATCTCATTCTAAAACAATGACTCCAAGAAAACGGTAACCATTACTATGAGAGGCGGGAGGATTTAGGTGATGAAAAAAGATTCACGGCAAAAACAGCGAAGAGAAAGAGGCTTTACCCTGATTGAGCTTTTGATTGTTATCATTATCCTCGGTCTGCTTGCGGCCCTTGTCGCCCCGCGAATGTTTGGCAAGGTGGGAATGGCAAAGCAAAAGGCTGCCCAGTCGCAGATTGAGCTGTTCTGTACTGCCATTGATACCTTCAGGCTGGACATGGGCCGGTTTCCTAAAGGCCTGGACGAGCTTGTTAAAAAAATTGATGATCCAAAATGGGAAGGCCCGTATCTCCCCAAGGAGATTCCCCTTGACCCGTGGGGACATCCGTACGAGTACAAATGTCCGGGAGAAGAGGGCCGCGACTATGATATCATAGCGTATGGCGCTGACGGCACCTCCGGCGGAGAGGGAGAGAACGCTGATCTTGTAAGCTGGAAAACCCTGGGTGCAAAAGGCAAGGAAAGTGAATAAAAGGGCATCCTCCTCCTGCGGTTTTACCTTTGTAGAGCTCATTATTGTAATGGTAATCATGAGCGTTGTTTTCGCCTTTGCCGGTCCTGCTATCATGAGAGGACTGAGCGGGCTTACCCTGAAAACAACTGCAAAAAAAGTCGCCGGGGCCCTCCGCTATGCGCGCAGCCAGGCAGTTAACCGGTCCCAGACCTACAGTGTGATTTTTGACCGGGATAAAAGCCGGATAGTGGTCCGCAGCCTTAAAAATTCTTCTGCTGCAGCGCCTGATGAAACACTTCCCGAGGAAGCCACGGCCGAAGAGACAGAAGGGGCTGACCGCATTAAGCAGCGGGAACAGGGGGAGCTTAAAGTTTTTTCCCTCCCTGAGGGAATTTCCTTGAAAGAGGTTACCATAGGGGGTAAAGAAGTTACCGACACGAGAGAAGAAGTTGCCCAGCTGTTTTTTTTCCCCAATGGCACCTCCCAGGGAGGAGAAGTCTTTATAGCAGATACCCGTGAGCGGGCGTTTATTGTTGCCGTTGATTTTCTAACCGGAGTAGTCACCCTTGCAGAAAAGGAAGCATAAAGGAAAAGCTGTCAGTATCCCTGGCACTGCTCCAGGTGCAGAAGGGTTTACGCTGCTTGAGGTGCTGATAGCAGTCGTAATCCTGGGTGTCTCTATAACGGTAATCCTCCAGCAGTTTTCGGTTGCTCTCCGTGCAAGCTCATCTGCTCACGATGTAACCTTTGCCGTACTGCACGCAAAGCAGAAAATTGAAGAGTTGAAAATGGAGGACGAACTGTCTGAGTCCTCCCAGAGCGGAACGTTTGAGGATGGTTATGAATGGGAGACCCATGTCACACCGTATCGCCATGAAACAAAACCGGAAGATGAGCAGATCTATCAAAACCTGAAAATTGCAACCTACCAGATTGAGTCGCTTGTGAAATGGAGGGTTGGAGAGCACATCAAACAGACTTCACTGACCACGTTAAAAACAGTACGAAAGAAAGAATGGAAGTAGAAAAAGGTGCCCCGTCCCGCACGGCCCGGGGATCACGCTGCTCATCCGTCCGCGGGTTTACCCTCCTGGAAATGCTTCTTGCCATCACCATTTTTTCCATGGTGGTTGTAATTATTTTTAGCGCATTTCGCCTTGGCTCAAGTTCATGGGAAAAAGGTGAACAGGACTTAGAACAGTTTCAGCGGATACGGGCCGTCACTGAACTCCTGTACCGGGAAATCCGCTCCTGCTTTCCCTATGCCGTGACACCGGGGGAACTCGATACCCACGTGAAATTTTATGCTTTTTTCGGCGGCACCGACTCTTTGAAATTTGTGACAACAGCAAGTTTACATAATATGAACCGCAGCCTTTCATTCCTTGAATTCTGGGTAAAGGATGGAAAGGGGCTTATGGCTGGAGAAGCGCGGGCACTGGGATCAGATCTCTCGGATAGTTCGCTGCGTGATAAGGAGAGGGCCCTATGTATAGACCCTGCAGTGAAAAAGATTCGCTTTCGCTATTATGATCAGAAAAAAAAAGACGAGCAGGGTGAATGGGTTCAGAACTGGAATCCCCGGGACAAGGTGGATATGAACCTGCGGCTGCCCCGTGCGGTAGAAGTTGATCTGAGCTTTGATCTGGGGAGGGGAAGGACGTTTGATGAGACCCTGGTTATCCCGATTTTTGTGGATACTCTCACCGCGCTTTTAAAATAGGGAAAACAAGAACCAGGTTCATCTCAACCGGTGAGGCGGGGTACTGCAGGGCGCTGCGCGCCGTATTTAAAAAATATGTGCAAGGATGGGCTGCTGGTATAGCTATCTCATAAGCAACGTATTCCATGAAAAATGAAAACGGCATCGCGCTGTTACTGGTGCTCTGGGTCATAACACTTCTGACCGTAATCTGTGCTGAGTTTTCCTGGACCATGCGCACAGAAACGACCATCACCAGAAATTTTAAGGAGGGAGAACAGGCTGCCTATGTTGCTGAAGCCGGCATCAATAAGGCGGTTGTGGAATTGACAAGAAGCCTCAACCAGCCGCCGAAATCCAGCAGGCCAGAAGAGCCGGAGGAGCAGGAACTCCCCGCCTGGGAGCCCGGCAAGGAGCCCTTTACCTTTACCTTTGGCGACTATGAGTGCGAGCTTACTATCGAGGATGAAAATAATAAAATTAATATTAATGCCTTTTTGCAGGAGGCAAAAAAAAATCCTGTAAAATTAAAATTGCTCCTTGAGGAAAAAATCGGGCTCGAAGGCGAAGAGCGGGATACGGTTGCCGATTCCATGATTGACTGGTGGGATACCGATCATGATATAACGGGGGTAAATGGTGCGGAGCGTGATTACTATCGTTCGCTTGATGATCCCTATGACTGCCGGGATGGCGAGCTGCCGGTTATTGAGGACCTCCTGCTCATAAAGGGTATTGACGAGCAGCTCTATTACGGCGATGCAGGGAGCATTGAACAGGCTACTACGCTGACTCCCGCAGAACTGGAGGGGCTCCTCAGGGACGGCGCGGCGGCTTCAGGGACACCACAGAAGCAGGATCTGAAGAACACGGAAACACCGGAGGCGGAGGGGTTCGAAAAAAGAAACCTTGGCCTGGTTAATATGTTCACGGTATATTCAAGTTCCAAAGACTTCAAAATCGATATAAACACAGCTTCAGTTGAGCAACTGCTCCTCTTAGAGGGGATGGACGCGGAGACGGCACGGACAATCGTCAGGACGCGCACAGAACGGAAGTTTGCATCTCCGGCTGACCGCCTGCCGGAATTCAAGAATTATGAAATATGGAAGAAGGATATCACCCTGCGCAGTTCTGCTGAAGCGCATTTCTATAAAATTAAAAGCAGCGGGTTTGTCGGAACGGTAACCAGAAAAATTACCTGCACCGTACTGATAACCAGAAATAATTTTTTCTTTATGCACTGGCAGGAGGGAAGCTGACGCAGGCTGCCCCGTGCCATAGCCCGTATCTATGCCATGTACAGTATTGGATTACATATTAAAGATGATCAGATGATTCTCGTTGCCCTGAATCAGGGGTGGCGCGAAACCGTTCTCGAGGGGTATGAGATTCTCCCGTTACGGGACATAAAGGGGGAGGACCGGGACGAAGCTATTACCTTTAACCTCGAACGGTTTCTTTCCCGTCACAAGGGGGGACGGGACAATCTTTTTATCGGCCTGTCCAGAGATAAAGTCCTTGTACATTATGTATACCTGCCCCTTGCCGTGGAAGAAAATCTGCGGGCCGCTCTGGGGTATGAAATGGACCGGCTCACCCCGTTTCCCGCAGATGCCGTCTATTTTGATTATTACGTGCTGAAGCGTCTGCCGGCAAAAAATCTTCTCTACCTGATGGTCATAACCGTAAAGAAGGAGGTGCTGGACTATTACTTCAATCTCCTCAAAAAAATCGGTATACGCCCCAGAGGTATGGAAATAAGCTCAACCGCCCTGTTTAATAGTTATAAAAAAGACCGCAGCGGCGCTAAAAAACTCCTGACCACCGAGTGGATTCAAAACAGTCGGCTTATGACGCTCGCGCGCAACACGCTGCCGCAGCTATTCCCGCAGCCGCTGAAAACAAGCTCAACTGAAGAAGACCAGCCGGCAGCAGTAGACGTACTGATTGGCTACATGAACAGCCACTGTGAACTGAATATTATAAGCGACGGCACGCTCTGCTATTCCCGGTCACTTCCCGTGCATCCTGCTGATCCCGGTGCAGCCAAAGATCACCACCTGGATTCCCATCTGCAGGAAATACAGCGGGAAGTGCAGAAAGGAATGCTCAATGTGCCCGAGGGCAAGAATCAGGAACTGCGGATACGATTCTTTCTTGCCGGCAGGGAGATGGATGATGACTATGCAAAAAAATGCACGGAGTTGAGCAGTCTTGACTGTTCGGTGATGAAGGATTTTGCCATAACCATTGATGATGCGACGCCACGCACCATGCTGCCGCTTCTTTCTGTGGCCATCGGCCTTGCCCTGAAAGGGCTCGGGCGTGTTCCGCTTGACATAAATCTCATACCGGCGGCCCTGCGCCCGAAACGAAAGCGCAGCAAAAAAAAGATGGCGGCGTTTGCGTTTGCGTTTTTTCTCCTCTTTCTTGCCGGCGGTTTTATCGTAAAGACGGAAATCGAGCGGCGGGCGCATATTGCCGAGCTTGACCTGCAGCTTGCTGAATTAAAACTGCAGGCAAAAGCGGTCGAAGCAATGCAGGAGGAAGTCAACAAAACTGAGAAGTACGCCGTTGACCTTAACCAGATAAAAGAGCACGACATATCCAAGCTCAGGATACTGGAAGAGCTGACCAGAATCATACCTGACGACAGCTGGTTGACAGACTTTGAATACACTGCAGAGGATAAAAAAATTATTCTTTCAGGATACTCGACCTCGGCATCAAAACTGATACCAATTCTGGAAGAATCAAAATTATTTGAAAAGGTAAAGTTCACATCTCCCATCACCAAGGGGGGCAGTGTGAAAGAAAACTTCAAGATAGAAATGGCGCTGGAATTCGCTAAAAAATAGACCGGATACACCCATGCTCACGAAGATTACACCCCGCGATAAAAAATTTATCATTGTCGGCGCTGCTGCGGTCTGCCTATTCATACTGATAAAATTTATTATTCTCCCGGCCATAGATACGGTTGCCGGTGAGAAAGAGAACATCGCCTTTAAAGAGCGGACTGTTGAGAAATATATCAGAATCATCGGCAGGCAGGCAGAGCTGCAAAAAAAGCTCAAGCTTCTGAAAAAGGAGGAGGCACGAATAAACAGCAGCCTTCTGAAGGGAGAAACTGCCTCGCTGTCCGCTGCTGATATTCAAAAAAGCATCGATAGAATTGCCACCAGCAGCATTATTGAAATTCAGAGCGTAAAAATCATGGACTCGGGCAAGCAGGATGAATTCGCAACGATTCCTGTTCAGGTGCGCTTTACCTCTGATCTGAGCAGGATGAAAAACTTTATTTATAGTATTGAAACAAGCCAAAAACTCTTGACAATTCCTAATCTAAAAATTACTGTTAAGAATCGCAGAGACCCGAAAGAGATTATCATAACGATGGTGATATGTGGTTTCATGCAGAAAGAATCGAAAAGCTAACCGGCTTATGCCGCAGGGGCAGGCACCAGTGCTGCTCTCATCTATCATGCATACGTTAAAACGAGCTCACTTCATTATCTATATGTGCGTGCTTGCCCTGTCTGCAGGCTGCGCAGGAAAGCCGCCGGTAAAATCCCCGCAACCAGCCCCTGCACAGCAGCACCAGGCCGTCTCCGAACAATCCCTGTCGAGCACTTCTCAGGATGCCACCACCCAGCCCGGCGGAAGCAGTGACCGCTATAAACGCTCACAGCAAAAACAGTCGGCAAAACCCCAGCCGGTATTGGAACCCGGGGAATTACAACCCGCTGCTGAGAAATCCGCTCTCTCAATTAAGAAAAAAGAGGTACAGAAGCTATCCGCTGCAAAGGCGGGAAAGCCTGCCGCATCAGAGGAAGGTGAAAAGCAAAAGATAGCCCTGGACTTTGATGATGCTGACATTTATGAAGTTATAAATGCCCTCTCTGACATATTAAACATCAATTACATTATTGACCCGTCCGTGCGGGGCAAGGTTAATATCCACACCAGTGGCGAGATAGATAAAAGCCAGATATTCCCTATCCTCGAAACCATCTTTAAGCTAAATAATATTGCCGCCGTTAAAGCTGGGAACCTGTATAAAATTATCCCCATCAAGGAAGCAAAATCAGCCCTTACCGAGATGGGGGTTGGAAGCGAGCTTGCATCGTTACCATCCGGCGACAGAGTCATCATCCAGATCGTACCTCTGCGATACATTCCGGCTGCAGAGGTCGCTAAAGTGTTAAAGCCGTTTGTGAGCGCTGGAGGGGACATCCAGGAATACGGCAAGGGGAACATCCTTATTATCATTGACACAGCCGCCAATATTCAAAAGCTTCTGGGCTTTATCGATATCATGGACGTGGATACCTTCGAGCAGATGAACGTCAGCTTTTTCAAGGTTAAAAACTCTGACGTTAAGGAACTGGCCAAAGAGCTCGAAAGTCTTTTCAGCTCCTCGCTGGGATTTTCAAAGTCTACCGATAAGGGTCTGGGCATATCGTTTATTCCGATTGAACGGATTAATTATATCCTTGTGGTCAGTTCTATTCCCGGAATATTTGAACGGGTCGAGCACTGGATCACCGTGCTGGATGCCGTTGACACCGGTACCGAGGAGCAGGTATTTGTATATTTTCTGGAAAATGCAAAGGCCTCTGATATGGTAAGTGTTTTAGGCAGCCTGTATGGAGAGGGGCCGGGAACCGGCGGAACAACAAAACAGTCAAAGACCCCTGAGAAGTCCAAGCTCTCCGAGCAAAAGTCAAACAGGTATAGAAAAACAAAAGAGACCACCACGCGGCGGGAAACAGGATCGGGAGGAGGCGTTTCGGGGGCAGAGGGAATGCTTCAGGGCCCAATAAAAATAGTAACCGATGAAACCACCAATGCAATTATCATCCGCGCCATCCCCGGTGATTATGCGGTTATCAAGGAAACCATTCAAAAACTCGATATTATTCCCAAGCAGGTGCTTATAGAAGTGCTTATCGCAGAAGTTACCCTGAGCGGAGACACCGAGCTTGGTATTGAGTGGGCACTCCGGGGAACTTCAAGCCTCGGCGGGTACACGGGTGACAATCGGGCAGAGACGACGTTTGGTCTTGGCGGACTTGGAACAGACCTGGCCAAGAGCCTTAATAAGGGTTTTACCTACCGCTTTGATTCAAACCGGCTTCAGGCATTTCTGGTCGCTCAGGCAAGCCATAATAAGCTCAACATTCTGTCCTGCCCCCAGATTTTAGCAGCAGACAATAAAGAGGCCCGCATAGAGGTTGGCGAAGAAGTCCCTATTGTAACAAGCGAATATGTCCCGCTGACGACACAACAGGTGGATACGACCTCCCGCTCCATCGAATACCGCTCCACCGGCGTTCTTCTTACCGTTACCCCGCGGATAAATGATAAAGGGCTCGTCGCATTGGAAATTGCCCAGGAGGTGAGCAAAGCGCAGCCGGTAGTTGCTGGCGGGATTCAGTCTCCGACAATCACCAACCGGAAGGCTGAGACCTCTATGGTGGTGCAGAATGCAACCACCATAGTGATTGGCGGGCTTATCGGTCAGGAGACAGCTAAAACCATTTCCGGCATTCCCTTCCTTTCCCGCATCCCGCTGCTCGGATACTTTTTTAGCGATACCAGAAACACCGAGAAAAAGACCGAGCTCATAATTCTCATAACCCCGCACGTGGTCACCAATATAAACGAAGCAGAGATCATTTCCCAGGAGTTCAGAAACAAGGTTGATCAGATTAAAAAACTGATCAAAAAAACGGACGATCCCTGGATGGATATGTATAAAAGATGAGGAGCGCAACAAAAGCCGTTAACCGGCAGTCTGACTAAAACGTGTAGCGGATGGTAACGTATGCAGCAGCGTCTTCACCGTCCACCAGTCCAAACACCCCGCGTGTTCTGTATTTCTTATCAGTCAGGTTTCTGACCCGCAGAGCCATCTCAAGCCCCTTAATGGGCAGGTCCTTCACAAACAGGTTAAAATCACACAGTACATACGAACCAAGACGTTTACGGTTCCCGATAACTGCTTCAACTCCCCGGGCAAGCTTGCGCTCCCCGACATAATTTAATTCTACATTGGCTCTGAAGTGGCGCAGGAAACTGTAGTCAATGCCACCGTTTAAAACATTGTCCGGGGCTACATTAAAAAAGCTCTCTATGGTGCTTTCTATGGTCTGGCTGGGATCTTCACTGCTGGGAATTTCAACTACCGACCGCGCTCCTTTCTGCCGGTTGCCAAAGAGATGGGAGCAGTTTGCATACAGGGAAAGGTCCCGGCAGGGACGCCCGTTAACTGAAAATTCTATTCCCCTAATATTCTCCTTTCCTGAATTTGAGATGGCTCCCGATGCATCGCGCTCAATAAGCTTATCCAGCTCGTTATAGAAAAAGTTAATCTCAGCACCAAAAATATTTTTATAGTGAAACCCCAGCTCTGCCTCGTAGCTGTCAATCCGTTCCGGGTTAAGGCCTGACTGCTCAATCAGCACTGCCAGACTGGGGGTGCGGAACGCTCGTCCATAGAGCAGCTTGGCGCTGAAATAATCCAGGAATAAATAATTAATGCCCGCGCGGGGGCTGAAAAATCGATCGTAGGCACTGCTGTCGTCATAGCGGATACCGATGGTCGCCTCAAGATTCTTGAGAATTTTCCATTTGTCCTGAAAATAGACCGAGTAGAGCCGGTTATCGTAGTGCGGGAAGTAATCAAATTTTTCATCCTTAACTTCAAAGGTTGTTTTGCTGCCGTCATTATACCGAAATGAAGTGCCCAGTGTGGCATAGTGATTCTCAAACACGTTAAAATTATACTTTGCTTCAAGGCCGTACTGTTTATTGGTCTGTTCAAACCGTGATTGATCATAGTCATCGAGGCTATCAAAATACTGGAACCACCCCTGAAGCGAAACCGAGGAACTTTCCATACTCTTGTTAAGCGTAGCCTGGATAAAGGAAAACGGCTTGTGTTCAGAACCTTGCAGAGAAAAGGTGGGCTCGGTATAGAAATCGCGATACCGCGAATAGCGTCCTGAAATCTCAAGGATGTCCCGGTAGCTCACTTTGCCATAGGCTTCAACATAGTGATCATGGTTGCGCTCAGTGTCGTTGTGCAGGTCATGTTCAAAACCCTCGCTTTTGACGCTTGAGACTGAAATCAGTCCGTCCCAGTCATTTTTATTAAACCCCCCGGTTGCATATGACCTGGTGGTATCATGAGATCCCCGTTCAGCCCCTACCTGCAGCCCCTGGACGTCAGCACCCTTCTTTGTAACCAGGTTGATGATACCGGAAAATGCATCCGGCCCCCACAGGGGAGATCCCGGGCCGCGTATGATTTCAATCTTTTCAATGTAATCAAGAGAGAGCTCAAGCCCGCGCGGGTAATCAATCGTGGAGGCATCACTGGAAAACGGCACACCGTCCATCATAACCAGAAAGGAATCAGGAATGCCCCGCAGATATATGCGCTCCTTGACCTCATTCCGGTCTACAAAAAAACCGGGCACCCTGCGCAATACTTCAGCCAGCGTCCGGTACTTCTTCAGTTCTTCACCGCTTATTACCGTAACCGCAGCCGGGGCGCGCTGCAGCGTTTCTATGCGCCGTGAAGCAATAGATACGGTATAGAGCTCTTCGCCCAAAAACATGAGCTCAGTCTCTTCAAACGAGGGGGGCTTGGCCTTCTCCTGAGGATACGCCGGTGTTGCACCAAGCAGGGCTGACAGTATGAATGCCGCGGTCCAGAGTGACCATATCCCTTTACTGAAATAATTTTTTTGTTGGCTCATAGGTCTGTTTCCTTTAATTGTTTAAGGAGGCTCCTGAACTTCCCCCGCGTCAGTCCCAGCAGCTTCGCCGCCGCAGTCTGATTTTTATTGGCCTTCAGTAAAGACTGGCGCACTATCTCCCGCTCCATATCCTCTAAACTAATTCCCTCCTCGGGAAGTAAATAAGGTGCATCACCGCCGGCCACGCCTGCCGGAGCAACCCCAAGAAACCGGAGGTTCTCCAGGGTAATGGTTCCATCCGGTGATAAAATAACCGCACGCTCGACGGCATTTTCCAGCTCCCGGACATTGCCCGGCCAGGAGTATTTTTTGAACACTCTCTGCGCCTCATCGGTGATGCGCGGGCTGGGCTTGCCCATCGCCAGACAAAACCGCTGCACAAAGTGCTCGGCAAGATAGACAATATCATTGCCCCGCTCTCTAAGGGGTGGGAGTTGTAACGGGAAGACATTTATTCTATAGTACAGATCCTGTCTGAACGCGCCCTTCCCAACAAGGGGTTCAAGCTCCTGATTGGTCGCACAGATAACCCGCACATCGGATTTTATGGTTTCTGTGCCTCCTACCCGTTCAAACTCGCGCTCCTGTAAAAATCTCAGCACCTTTGGCTGTGCCTCCAGACTCAGGTCGCCGATTTCGTCAAGGAAGGCGGTTCCTTCATTGGCAACCTCGAACTTTCCCTTCTTCTGCTTGTCAGCACCGGTAAAAGCACCTTTTTCATGCCCGAACAGCTCACTTTCAATAAGCGTCGAAGGAATTGCCGCGCAATTAATAGCAATAAATCTTTTGCCTTTTCTGCTGCTGTTGTGGTGAATAATTCTTGCAAGAAGCTCCTTGCCCGTTCCGCTCTCTCCCGTAATAAACACCGTGGTATAAGGACTCTTGGCAACTTCCCCGGCACTGGCTATGGTGTACAGCATATTCTGTGATTTGCCGATTATATTCGAAAAATCGTATAATTTTGCCAGTTCTTCACGATAGATTCTATTCTCTTCTACTGCTTCGGAAACCCTCATATAGGTCCGCACCATATTGATAGTATCTTTTTCTTCAAACGGCTTTGTAATATAGCCGAGTGCTCCTTCAAGACCTGCCTTATGGGCTGTTTCAACGCTGCCGTATGCTGTCAGAATCAGAACCGGACAATCGGGATCAATTTTTTTTATTTCCTGCAGTAAGGTCATGCCATCCATTTTGGGCATTTTCAGATCAGTAATGACCAGTGAATAATTATATTTTTTAATGAGCTGCAGCGCTTCTTCTCCATTAGCGGCCTGGGCTGTCTGGTAGCCCTGGCGCTCCAGCATAAGCTGTAAAATATGTCTGATCTTTTCTTCGTCATCAACGATTAAAATCCTGCTCATATGCTCCCCCGTCTTCCCTCATACAGGAAGTAAAATGGTAAAGGTAGCCCCTCCACCCGGATAGTCGGAAAGCTGAACCTGCCCTCCATGATTGTCCACAATTTTTTTTACAATGGAAAGTCCCAGTCCGGTGCCGGTGGCATTCGTGGTAAAAAACGGATCAAACACCTTTGCTCTATCGGTATCGGGTATTCCCATGCCTGTATCACTTACCTGGATTCGCAGCCATGGTTTGAAGAGGTCTGTTTTAAAGTAGATAGCGCCTCTCTGTTCTATGGCCTGAGCTGCATTGGTGAGCAGGTTAAGCAGGGCCTGATAGAGCTGGTGCTCATCTATCTTAACGAGAGGAAGTGTGCCGAGCTCCTGATGAATGGTAATCTGTTTGCTGGAATTCTCGGGAATCATAAAATGGGCAGCAACTCGTTCGATAACCCTGTTTATATCGCATGTCGCCTTCTGCGGCGGCTGTGGCCTGGCAAAAGACAGGAAGTCATCGATCAGCCTGTTGAGTCGCTTAATCTCATCCTGAATATATCCCAGCATGGTTTGTTTGATAGTGCGTTCGGTATCTCTTTTAGACAGTATGTCCACAGACCCTTTGATAATTCCGATAGGGTTTTTAAGTTCGTGAGCAATCATCATGGAAAATTTGCCGATTTCTGCCATCCGCTCTTTCTGGGCAAGCTCCCGGTATGTTGATTCAAGCTCCTGTTTCTTTTTCTCCAGCGATGACGCCATGATATTAAATGATTCCGTGAGAGCCCCCAGCTCATCATCCCTGCTCTCATCGAGCCGCTCTTCCCAGTTTCCCCGGGCAATTGAGGACGTGGCGCGCGCCAGCTTCTGAATGGGGCGTATCAGGGTATAGGAAAAATACAGGGCTCCCAGACCTCCTATAACGGTTGCAATGGTAGCAGAGAAAAATATCCACCAGCGTATGCGGTTGAGCGTTGCAATGATGCCTTCGCGGGAAAAGATAACCTCTATGGTGCCAATAAGCTGCCCCCGGGCTTGTCCGGTGCCTTCCGGGGGGGTGCTGCTCAAAAACAGGCTCATATCCTCACTGGTGGTTTTTTCAGCTTCCGGTGTCAGATATACCGGATAGGTAATCCTTTCCTCCTGCCACGACCACAGCTTCCTATTTTTCGTAATATCCACCAGCACGCTGTTTACCTCATTAACGATACGCACCCGCTGCACATCATTCTCCCGCATAAGATTCTGGGCAAGCGACGAGAGCGTAGCTTTGTTCTCCAGAAGCAGGGGGAGCTCGGCGTTCAGGGCAAGATTTTGCACCAGAGATTGCCCCCGTTTTGAAAACTCATAGAGCAGTGCTTTCCGCGATTGGTATACCAGTATGATGCTGAACATCAGGGAAATAAAGACAATGAGAAATACGGTCATGAAAATAAATTTTATGTTGAGCCCCCAGTTAATCATCGAATCACCTCATCTGCCTGCTGGATAATCTCTGGCGATATCTGGATACCAAGCTTCTGAGCGGTTTTTAAGTCAATACTCATTTTAATACGGGCCGGAGATTCTATGGTGAGCGGTGCTGCGAGACCCTGTTTTACCATTCTCAGTGCCATGTCGCCGGCCTGCAGCCCGAGGTCTCGATACTCAATGATAAAAGAAAGGATAGCTCCATTGCTGGCAAACCACCGGTTATAGCCCACCACGGGAATTTTCCTGCGCAGCGACTCTTTAATAATGTACTCTACTATCTTCTGTGAATTAATCTGCTCATCAGGCATCATGAGAAGAGTATCAATTGAAAACTCTTTGGAATCTATGGCAGGCAGGATATCGCTTGCAGATGTTATGGGAAAGGTGACCAGGACCAGTCCCAGTGACGCTGCTTCCCGAAGAAATGATTCAATTATCGTGCGGTCTAAAGACTTACTGAAAAAAAGGCCGACCCGTTTCCGCTCGGGAAATGATTTTTTTATCTGTCGCAGCTGAAATGACAAAGGCATATTGAGGCTCACCCCGGAATACAGCTTCTGCTGCCCTATCAGTTTTTGTGGGTTTAACACCATGCAGAAAAATTTGGGGAAGGGATACGTTATCTCTGATAACAGGAACGATGCCTGAGGGCCGACCGCAATGAGCATGCGCGGCCTTTTTTCCTGAATTGCTGCAATAATCTCTCTTCCCTTATCCAGATCCCCTTCCCGGCTTTTTTCTTTGAAGCCTTCGGCGCCTTCCTGGG
>CAIYCZ010000543.1 GCA_903924805.1 uncultured delta proteobacterium
AGTTTTTTTCTTTTGCTATCCATAAAAAACACGCAGTCACAGGGGAAAATTGTTAAGGAAAGCATACAGGGTAAAACCCCTGTGTGTCAACGACGGCAGTTCCTCCAGGGATAGTATTTATAAAAGCCGGAAGGTGCAGGAAGGGTGTCAAGACAGGTAATACGTGTATAAAAAATTATGTTGGGGATAGTACTGCGTCGCACCATCCGCTGCATAGATTCTATTATTTCACCTGGCGCACTTCTTCTTTTATGCGCTGAATGTGGCCGCGGCCGAGAGCTTTCACCTCACAGCCGAGCTCGAAATAGCGGCGAATCTGCGCATCGCTTAAAATCCCAAAGCAGTCAACCACCGCCAGCGGCGCGCCAGCCCATTTTACCACATCATCCGGGTTGAGCTCCAGATATGGTTTGTGGCGCACTGCCAGAATTATAGCCTCGGATCCTTTCAGGGCAGCCGGCAAATCCTTGTGCACCCGGATATTTTTCAGCTCTTCCTGATTACGGAAAAACCGGCTCCATGAATGACCCGGTGCCGGGTAGGTAGCCTGGCTTTCCAGTTCATACCAGTGGTCTACATAGGGGTCGTGAACCCGAAGCTCTGCGCCCATCTCTGTCAATTTCCTGACCACCAGCTCTGACCCGCTGTAGCGCGTATCGCCGACATCTTCCCGGTAGCTTGCCCCGCACAGAAGCACGCTCGCCCCGGCTATATATTTGCCTATATTCCGCAGGGCATCACGTGTCAGCTCGGCAACATGGAGGGCGCGCGTGTCATTGATATCAATGGCCTGGGTTGTGATTTTAAAGATGTCGTCCTCAAACCCGAGGATATGCTTGTACGCCCAGTAACCGAGTCCGCCATCTTTTGGCAGGCAGTATCCACCGACGCCGGGGCCCGGGAAAATAATGTTGCTGTGGGTAGGGCGCATCTTTATTGCGTTGATCACTTTAATCAAATCAACGCCGTTTCGCTCCGCATATAAGCTCCACTCATTTAAAAACGCCAGGATCGTTGCCCGGTATGAATTTTCCACAATCTTTGTCGTCTCTGATTCAATGGGGCGATCCATGACCGTAAGAGGAAAATCCCTGGTGTTGAGAACCTCATGTAAAAATTTCTCTACCCTGTCGCGTGACTTTTTATTGCAGCCAGAACAGACCCGCCAGAAATCCCGGATGGAGCGCACATATTCACGTCCCGGCATCACGCGCTCAAAGCTGTGGGCAAGCAGCGGCCCGGATTGAATTCCCCGGGAGCGGAATGCTTTTTCCATAATCGGATATGCCACAAACTCTGTGGTGCCCGGAGCAACCGTCGTCTCTATGAGAACCAGACAGTCAGCAGGAATCTTCATGCCGATGGTCCGCATTGTTTCCTCAAGAGCGCTCATTTCCGTTTCGCCGGTCCGCAGATTCCCCAGATCCTTTTTCGTATAATCACACTGCACATCTACGACCACACAGTCAGCCATGCTCAGACAGTCACTATTGTAAGTGGCGACAAGGGTCTTTTTCTCCAGCACGCAGCGAGCTATCATCGAGTCAACTTCAGGGTCTTCTGCTTTTACCGGTGACTGCCCGCGGTTGAGCAGGGGGATCTTCCAGAAGCTGCGCGGGCTGGGCCGCTGACAGCCTATGACAAATTTCGATGGCGCGCCGGTCTTCGTATCCGTTGTATCAGCAATAATGGCAGCCATAACTGCGCCGACAAAGCCAACCCCCATAACGACAACAATTTCCTTTCCCTCAGAACGTGCCTGCTTAATCAGGCTCTCTATGCGCTTATATTCCGCCGCATAATCTGCTTCCTGCGGAATTGGAAATTTTTCTCCCGTTGGGCTCAAAGAATATTCTGCCATATGTTTTCCCTCGTACTGGATGAATACTATAATATATTGTTTTGACTGAGGAACTTTATAGATGAAGGTTAGGTATGTGTCAACGAAAAACTCAAGAAATAAAGCCACAGAGTTTACTGACAAAAAGCCTGTTATCTGATGGCTGATGACTTTTTATTAATCGAGTTTAAAATCCCCGTGTTTTTTGATGTGCTCGACCAGCCCGCCCTCGGAGAGAATTGTTGCCATGACTTTCGGCAGAGGCGGGAAAGAGAGCGTCGCACCCTTTGTCAGATTGACGAGCTTTCCTGCCAGCAGATCCATCTCCAGTTCATCCCTTTCATCGATGGTATCTGTGTCAAGAATAATTGCCGGAAGCCCGACATTAATGCAGTTGCGGAAAAAGATGCGGGCAAAACTTTTGGCAATGACTGCGCTCACGCCGGCCATTTTAATAATAGTTGGCGCATGCTCGCGGCTTGAGCCCTGGCCGAAGTTTCTGCCCCCGACAATAAAATCACCCGTCTGCAGCGCAGCGGCAAACTCAGGCCGGGCATCCTCAAGCACGTGTTTTGCCAGCTCGGGAAGGTTGCTGCGCAGATGGAACAGCCTTCCCGGCGCTATGTGATCAGTGCTGATCCCGTCGCCAAACTTCCATGCCCTGCCTCTGAGCTTGTCCATTATGCCTCCGCAAATTTAGCGTTGAGGAGTTGAGGAGTTGGGAGTGCTGGAGTTTTAAAATTTTAACTCCGCAACTCTTTAACTCCTTAGCTCATAACTAATTACAGAAATTCCCTGGGGTCGGTAATCCTGCCGGTAACGGCAGTTGCCGCAGCAGTTGCCGGGCTTGCCAGATAGATAAAGGCATGGGGATTGCCCATTCTGCCCCTGAAGTTCCGGTTCTGGGTTGCAACGCACACCTCCCCGTCGGCAAGGACCCCTTCATGTACGCCCGCACATGCGCCGCAGCCGGGGCCGGTAATCACACCACCGGCTTCCGCCAGGGTCCGAAAGGTTCCGTCTGCAAGGCCGTCAAGAAGAACCTTGCGCGAGCCGGGCGTGATGAGGAGGCGCACACCATTTGCAACTTTTTTGCCCTTCAATATCGCGGCAGCCTGCTGGAAATCCTCAAGGCGCCCGTTGCTGCTGGTACCGATAAATACCTGGTGGACGGCAACCGACCCGGCTTCACGCACCGGTTTTACATTGTCCACAAAGTGAGGGCAGGCAATCATGGGCTCAAGACTGCTCACGTCAAAGGTAAGGGTCTTTTCATATGCAGCATCAGGGTCGGCACGCAGCGGTTTGTAACGCTGTGGCCGGCCAAGCAGCTCAAGATAGTTCCTGGTCACCTCGTCGGAGTTGAAAAGTCCCACCTTTGCTCCACACTCCACCGCCATATTGGAGATGGTCAGACGACCTGCCATTGAAAGCGTATCCATTGCCGGCCCGACAAACTCAAGCGCCCGGTAGGTTGCGCCGTCAGCTTTAACGGTTCCTATGAAATGGAGCATGAAATCCTTGGCATAGACAGCGCGGGGGAAATCCCCCTCCACGGATACCTTCCAGGTTTCCGGCACCCGCAGCCAGGTATGTCCCAGAGCCATGGCAACAGCAATATCTGTTGAGCCCATGCCGACGGCAAAGGCGCAGAGCGCACCGTTGGTACAGGTGTGGGAATCAGCACCAACAATGACCGTGCCCGGATTTGCATACTGCTCGCTTGCCACGTTGTGGGAGATGCCGTTTCCAATATCAGAAAGTACTGCGCCGCTGCGCTGGCAGAACTCGCGCAGGAGCTTGTGGTCGTTTGACAACTCCTGACGGGGGCTCGGCGCGGCGTGGTCCAAAAAGACAATGGTCCGCTCAGGGCTTGATACATTCTTAAACCCCAGCTTTTCCAGCTGGCGTACGGTAAGCGGGCCCGTGCCATCCTGCACATAGACAAGGTCAACGCATACCACGGCAAACTCACCTGCGCGCACGTTGTGCCCCGCATGCTCGCTGAGGATTTTTTCAGACAGTGTTTTACCCATAGTCACTCCTTATTGGTAAGCGATACACCACTTGGAAAAGAATATAAAGGTACTGTCTAAACTGTCAAGAAGAATTGATGGCGTACTTCAGCGGCGTGTTGAATTGTGGAAAAAGGTAGCCGCAAGAGGAGAAATTTTAGGATAAGCGCAGGACCATGTGTTTCAGGACTTGACAAGAAACAACAAATTATTTAGAGTGCGCTATATTATATATAGAGATATAAGTAAAGCCACACATATATTGAGGTAGCGAGTGCAGGAGTTCAAGAGTTCAGGACTTACACCCCCATCCATGCTCACCACTCCTTAGCTCCTAAACTATTTGTTACCGGTACTTTATGAAAGGAGAACTCTCATGGGAATCGTTTCTGACAAAGCTGCCAAGTTAAAAGAAAGGCAGGGTAAGTTTAAGGAGATGGGCGGCGCAAAGGCCGTAGAAAAACAGCATGCCCAGGGCAAGATGACCGCACGCGAGCGGCTCGACCACTTCTTTGATCCCGGGACCTTCCAGGAAATAGACATGTTTGTGCAGCATCGCTGCACCAATTTTAACATGGGTACCATGGACATCCCGACTGATGGCGTCATCACCGGGCATGGCAAGGTGAACGGCCGCACGGTGTGTGCCTATGCCCAGGACTTTACCGCGCGCGCCGGCACGCTCGGTGAAATGCATTCGAAAAAAATCACCAAGGTTATGGATCTGGCCCTGAAATCAGGTGTGCCCCTGATCGGGTTCAATGATTCAGGCGGCGCGCGTATTCAGGAGGGTGTTGATGCCCTGTTTGGCTATGGTGAAATATTTTTCCGCAACTCTGCCGCATCAGGCGTGATTCCCCAGATAACCTGCATTATGGGTCCCACAGCAGGTGGGGCGGTCTATTCTCCGGCAATGACCGACTGGGTGTTCATGGTGAAAAAGACCAGTTTCATGTTCATCACCGGCCCGGATGTTATCCGCGCGGTAACCGGCGAAGAGATAACCCAGGAAGACCTGGGCGGGGCAATGACCCATAACATCCGCAGCGGTGTGGCACAGTTTGCCGCAGAGAATGATTCCCATGCCATCGACATGATAAAAGAGCTCCTTTCCTATCTGCCGTCAAATAATATGGAAGACCCGCCCTATGCAGGAACCGGGGATGATCCCAATCGCCTTGATCCGGCGCTTGATGAAATTATTCCGGATAATCCCAATAAAGCCTACGACATGAAGCAGGTCATTGCCTCGGTTGTGGACAACGGCGCTTTTTTTGAGCCCCACGAACACTATGCGCAGAACATGATTGTCTGTTTTGCCCGCCTCAACGGCCATGTTATCGGCATTATTGCCAATCAGCCCATGAACCTTGCGGGGTGTCTCGATGTCAATGCGTCAGATAAGGCAACTAGGTTTATCCGGTTCTGCGATGCCTTCAATATTCCCCTTATTACCTTTGTCGATGTGCCGGGCTATCTGCCGGGAAAAGATCAGGAATGGTCAGGCATTATCCGCCATGGGGCAAAACTTCTGTGGTGCTATTCTGAAGCAACGGTTCCCAAATTGACCGTTATCACCCGCAAAGCCTACGGCGGCGCCTACATCGCAATGTGCAGCAGGCACCTGGGAGCAGACTTTATGTTTGCCTGGCCGGCTGCGGAGATTGCGGTCATGGGCGCTGAGGGTGCGGCAAATATCATTCATCGCCAGGAGATTCAGGCCGCGCCAGACCCTGCGGCAAAACGCAAGGAAAAGATTGAAGAGTATCAGCAGCTCTTTTCCAACCCCTACATTGCTGCTGCCCGGGGCTATGTGGATGCGGTTATTTTCCCGCGGGAGACCAGGGTATCGCTGATCCGCGCTCTGGAGACCGTCATTAATAAGCGCGAGACCCGGCCGCCGAAGAAACATGGGAACATTCCAATATAAAAACACCCTCCCCTTAATCCCCTCCCATCGAGGGAGGGGAGAGTTAGTGGGGCTCTGCCTCAAGAAAAAGTTTCCTCTCTCCTGGTGGGAGAGGGCTGGGGTGAGGGGGGTGCATTTATAATTTAATGCTAATCACTGATAATCTTTCTAACTGAGTAAACTGCCCTATGGACAAAAAAAAGATTGCGGCTATTATGACCGCAGTGAGCAATTATATAAGGGCCGAGCAGTCAGAGGCTCAAGCAGGATTTATCCCTACCCCGCCTACGCTTTGGGGAACCGA
>CAIYCZ010000544.1 GCA_903924805.1 uncultured delta proteobacterium
ACCGTAAAAACTTTGTTGGTGTAGCGAAGCAGGCAATTGAGTGCTGAAACATTATCAAGTACAAGCTGGTCTGCTGCATCAACTGTTTTGTGCAGATCGGTCCCGGATAGATAATAACGCACTGTTTCATTGATGCCATCCGCGTCAATATCAGCGGTAAACGTGAAATCAGTAGTGCTGGTAACCGTCATGGTAGCTGCCTGCCGTATTTCATTGCCCATGCGCTCCAGCACAACCCGGACATTCTGATTCACATCCTGGTCTGTTGCAGCAAAGTAAAAGAGCTGTGACTGCGTATTCAGGTAACCGGCAATAAGGACAGCCAGAATCGCCACAATCACGATGGAGCAGATCATCTCGATAAGGGTAAATCCGGCATTTGATTTCATTCATTCCCCATCAGCTATGATTGGAGAGGACTGTTGTGAGCTTGACACTCCTGCCTGCGCTGGTCACCGTAACTTCAATCTCTTTGTAGGAGGTTGAGCTTGCATCATCCAGAAAATTTGCATTAACCAGTGTCACCGTCGTTGTATAGCTGTACGCAGCGTGCGGAGCCGGGAACGTGCCGCCGGCATCTTCGGGGATGCCGCTGTAGCCAAGCTGCATATTGTCATCCATCTTTTTCTGCGCAAGCCCGGTTGCAATGGTAACAAAATCGGATTGGCCCAGGGACACTCCCACGTTCTGGAACATATTCATCAAGGGAACAAGGCCGATACCGACAATGATGATAACTATTATCATTTCAATCAGGGTAAAGCCTTTGGCATTTCGCAACATTGTCTTCATGTTTATTCTCTGTGGCAGCCGCAGGTTTTAGCCTGCGTTAAAACAATCGCAACCTGAAGGTAGCGGCTATCTATTTAACTTATTGTCACCCTTCCGGTGTTTGCCTGCACCGTGATGGTCTTTGAATAACCACCGCTGGAAACGGTTACTGATCCACCGCCACCAGTCACCGGAGACCCCAGATAGTCAAAGGTCACTGTGTAACTGCTGCCTAATGCTACGCCCGGATAGTCTGTACCAAGGTTAACC
This sequence comes from uncultured delta proteobacterium, assembly GCA_903924805.1. Classification (GTDB taxonomy): domain Bacteria; phylum Desulfobacterota; class WTBG01; order CAIYCZ01; family CAIYCZ01; genus CAIYCZ01. Next base: position 1,042 of record CAIYCZ010000544.1, read on the forward strand.
GCATACGTTCCGGCCTTAAAAGGATGGTTTATGCTGGTTACCGCCCCTGTACTTCTATCTACCCTGGAGATTGAATAACTGTTCGCCCCGGAATCAAAAACAACGCTGTAATTATAGGGAGTGCTGACTGCCAGAGACTGGGCGTAGCGGATGTCTGCTTCAATGGTCTGCGCTGCGGAACTTACCCTGATACTCGACAAAGCCTGATATTTTGGATAGACGATTGCAGCAAGAATTCCCAGGATGACAATAACAAGAATTAATTCAATTACCGTAAATCCCCGGTTATTAACCATAGAGTCATCCCTCTAAAACTCTCTGCAGCATAGCATACATAAGGGGTCAGGGCAGCTGCATCTGCTGCCCGGGAAATCAGGCGTTGTTATCCTTTACTTTCATGAGTTCCTGAGTTCCAGATTTTATAATAAAAAGGGGACATAGCAATTACGCATATATCCCCTTGCATATTTTAAACAGGATGCTGATGTGCGCAGATTTAAGAACTGCTTTTGCTTGCAAGCTCACAGCCCTCCATGCCTGCAGACGTATAATTAATACTCCACCCCTTCTTCAACTTTAATGGGAGGGGTATAGCGCCAGCGGTATTGTTTTCCATTTATCGTTGCGATAAAATAAGTGTCCCCTGACAGTTGAATGCCGCCCTTGTCTTCCAGATTGCTATACACGGAGGTTATGTTTATCTTTTCGATGGTACAGCCGGGAACATTGCCCAGTGCCACGTTTGCATAGGTAATGGTCGCTGCCGCCCGCAGGACGCAGGTAAACGCCTTAACGGTTGCCTCATCAGCCCTTTTTACCAGACTGTTATATTTGGCGACAGCCGCTACCGTAAAAGCCGCGAATAACGCCAAGACAATAATCAACTCGATGAGCGTAAATGCTTTGCTCTCTTTTAGCGCCCTTATTGTTTTTATCCTCCATCCGGCATATGGTTTGACACTGGTCATGTAACTATAAATGCCCCCGTCTGTCAATAATAAAAACATAAGCATTTCCAATCATAAAAAATTATGCTATGTGTTGTGCACTCCTAAAAACAGTTGTTTCCCGTCATATGATTTCCCAAAAGCTTTTAGTTAACAGCCGGAAGCATGTTTTTAAAAGGTATCTGCTTGTTTCCCTTATTCTCCCCGTTTTGCTGTTTATGACAATCCCTTCCCGTGCCATTGACAGCGGGGATATTGCAAAAGATTTTGCCTTGCGGAATGCCAGCGGGGAAATTGTCACCCTCGGCAGCATCATTGACAAATCAGAGATTGTTCTTCTGGAATTTTTTTCTGTTTACTGCCACACCTGCCGCGAACAGGTCCCACTCATCAATC
>CAIYCZ010000545.1 GCA_903924805.1 uncultured delta proteobacterium
GCAAGTTGTCAACCTATGATCAGCAGGGCACTGTTCTCGCAGAGTCAAAAAAGAAAGCAACCGTGTAACTCCACTCCACGGCGTTACCTCAGAAGGGATGCCTCCGCTACGCTCCGGCACCCCTTCTATAGCTGGTTATAGAAGTGGACAAATCATGTGCTACAAAACCGGACATTTCTATTTGCTTTTAACACGTCTATTAAACTCTCTACAGGAATGGTAAATTTCTTGACAATAAGGGTCGGCTAAATGATAATCATAATATAATTTAAGCCTTTAGTTGCCATTTCCCGGCAAATACCCTTCAGGCAACAGTTAAAAGGGGATATGGAATTATGAATACACTGAGAAAAAAAATTGGTCATGAAAAATTGATTACCAATGAAAAGGGCGAAGTTGAGGCAGTTGTTATTCCCGTTTCAGACTACAACTACCTTATCGAGCTTCTCGAAGATTATGGCCTTGGTAAGGCTATTGAAGAAGTAGAAAATGGGAAAGTTATGAATAGAAAAGAAGCGTTGAGATATCTCGAAAATGCGTGAAGTGGTTTACAATGAGCAATTTCTAAAGGATCTGAAAAAGCTTCGAGGAATAGGCGAGTTTGAAAAAACAAAAAAACTCTCCTTTGATACCCTTCCTCAAAAGGATGATCTGTCTGATTTGATTAATATTAAGAAAATTAAGGGACCCCAAAAATTATTATCGTATTAGAATTGGAAACTATTGAATTGGCATCAAGGTAGAAGGTCTAAAAATAATCTTCATGCGGGTATTAGATAGAAAAGATATTTACAAATATTTCCCTTGATAAGATAAAAACGCCAATTCAAAGCCCCCTCTTTAAAAAGGGAGGAATGAATCTGTGCTGTCCAGTGCGCTTCAGTGGCTCATTTTAAAGGGCAGAGGTCTTAAATGGCTTCTGCCTGTTTATATCTATAGTTGATCGAGATTGCCGCGCTTTCGGCCCGCAATGACATCCGTATCATTTGAAAGCGTTTTAAAAACCCTGAAAATCCGCGTCCCCTAAAATCCCTCCCAGCCTCCCTTTATCAAAGAGAGGAATGATTCTGTGTTGTTCCGTGAATTCTGTGGCTGAAAATAAAAATTTCTGATTTCCTCCAGTTCCAGATTCGCAAATATTTTTTCGCGCCCATTCGTGTTAATTCGTGGCTTACAGAATAAAGAGCGGATCAACGTCAACGGTGAGGCTCACTTCTCTGCCTTTGAAAGAGGTAGTGGCGTGGTTTAAGATGCGGGATGCAAGGAGCCGTAAGGGCTGCATTCGTGCGCTTTTCAGAAGCATCTGATAGCGGTACTTGCCTTTTATTTTCCCCCAGGGCGCAGGGGCAGGACCGAGAATTTCTACTAAGCCTGCAAGCTTCAACTCCGCGAGAAATTTTTTACTCACCTGTTCCAGATCCTTTATATACGCAAGCAGCCGTTCCCGGTGTGACCCTTCCAGCCTGAAATTTATCATCCGTTTGCAGGGCGGGTACCCGAGCTCTTCACGGTGATGCAATTCTCTCTCAAAAAAGGCACGATAGTCATGGCGCTGCGCACAGACAATACTATAGTGGTCAGGGTTGTAGGTCTGTATGAAAACCTCACCGGGCACATCCCCCCGGCCGGCACGGCCGGCAACCTGGGTGAGGAGCTGAAAGGTGCGCTCGCCGGCCCGGTAGTCCGGGAAATTGAGTGAGTGGTCAGCACATACCACCCCCACCAGTGTTACCTGTGGCAAATGGTGGCCTTTGGTAATCATCTGGGTTCCTATCAGAATATCAATATCACCCATGAAGATACGTTTAAGCAGGGAACGTGAAGCTCCTTTTGCAGCAGTAGTGTCCCGGTCCATCCGCGCGATGCGGGCGTCGGGAAACAGAAGCTGAATCTCTTTCTCAAGCCGCTCTGTCCCCCATCCCAGAGGAACGAGAAAAAAGCTCTTACAGTGCGGGCAGCTTTCAGGAAGAGGCATCGCAAGGTCGCAGTAGTGACAGCGCAGCGTTCTTTCCCGGTGATGGTGAATAAGCGAGACGTCACAGTTTGGGCAGCGGAAGGTATACCCGCACTGCTGGCAGAGGAAGACCGGTGCAAATCCGCGCCGGTTCAGAAACAGCAGGCACTGTTGCCGTTTTTCTAACCTGGTGCCAATTGCTTCGCGGAGCCGTGGAGAAAGAATGCTCTGCGCTGAATTTTTAGCATTCTGCGTGATTCTCAAATCAATAATTTTAATATGCGGGAGCTTCCGGTCCTCAATCCGTTTAGAGAGGTTTCCCAGAACATATTTTTTCTTCAACGCATTAGCGTATGATTCAAGCGATGGGGTTGCTGAACCCAATAAAACAACAGCCTGCGCAAACTTTCCCTTGATGAGGGAAATGTCCCGGGCGCTGTAGCGAAGCTTGTCTTCCTGCTTATAGGAAGGGTCATGTTCTTCATCTACAATGATGGCACCCAGGTCGGCAAAAGAGGCAAAGACAGCAGACCGGGCACCGATGACAATTTTTATGTTCCCCCTGCGAATCATTCTCCAGGCGTCAAAGCGCTCGGCAGGGGTAAGGCTGCTGTGGAGCATGGAGACAGGAGCTGTAATCCGTGAGCATACCCGGTCCCACAACTGCCCGGTAAGCGATATTTCCGGCACCAGGAGCAGACACTGCCGTCCTTTGTCCAGGACCTCTTCCATGACCCGCAGGTAGATTTCAGTCTTGCCGCTTCCGGTAACCCCGTGGAGGAGAAACGGGAGGAAAGCTCTGTCGTCAATCCCCCTTCGCACCCTTCTAAGGATTGCATCCTGGTCGTGAGTTACCCTATGCACCGGCTCAGTAAAAACTTCTTCCTCAGGTGCCGGCTTGCGAAAAACTTCCCTTTCCGAGTATAGGAGCAATTCTTTTTTAACCAGGGATGTTATGGCACTTGAACTGTTCCCGAACGTTTCATTGAGAACCCGCAGCGGCACCGGACCGCGCTCAACAAGAAACTGATATAGTTGTTTCTGTTTTCCCTTTAATGATTCCTGAACAGCGGAACTGCGAACAGAAAACCACTTCTCCTTCTTAGCCTGGAGACCCTGCCTGGCTTTCTGAAGCTCCATCTGGATGCAGCCGTTTCTGCGGAGGTGATTTAACTGATAATAAAAATTATACTTTCCAATGATTTTTTCTAACTTCTTGAGAGGGACCTTCCCCTCTCGGTCAAGGACTTTAAGTATAGGAAGACTCTGATCGGAGCCAGAGCCCTCATGGAGCATTTGTCCTCCTTTTTCAGTAAGGGAAAGTATCTGTCGGTATGCGGTATTAATGCCCTGGGGGAGTGCCGCGCTGATGGTCTGTCCCAGAGGGTAATAGTAATACCGGGAAGTCCACTCGTAAAATTGCAGGTCGAGGCTTCCAAAGAGCGGCTCTTCATCAAGCAGATCCTGTACTTCTTTTATATCATCGCATGGCGCTGTTTCAGGAAACCCCACTACATATCCGGTCAGGTTTCTTCTGCCAAAGGGAACCAGCACGCGCATGCCTATCTGCACACTGCCAGCATATGAGGGCGGGAGACGGTAGGTAAAATTTTTATGGAGGGGAAGCGCTACGGCAACCTCTATTAGATTACAGTGAGCCATATAATCTTATGATCCTGAAGAAAAAACGTAACAAGGAAGTTGTATGATTAAATGCCAAATGTCAAAGCTCAAATGACAAATGAATGGCAAAGTTCAAAGGTCAAATTATTTGGAATTTGACATTTTTTTACGGTCCCAGGTAGAGCGGTGATGAAAGTGATGACGGCGGGTTGAATTTTTCCCTGAATTCTGCTGCATCAAGGGCATAGAGGGGGCTTACTTCCATGATCAGGCCAGCAGGGATCTGAGAGATTTTCCCGGATTCTTTCAGCCACCGGGTATACAGATTAATCATGGCGTGCTGTGCAGTCTCGGGAGAATCAACCCCAGCCCTGTTTTTTACCGGAGAAAATTCCTCTTCACGACTCACTTCCATAGCGACCGAGTTTTTGGTAAAGCCCAGGGCATCAAAAATAAACATCTCAAATTTAAGCCCCTTGACAATGTCAGGCACCAGCAGCCCTTCTTTTTCAGTAAGGCATTCTATATCTTTGAGGGCACTGTGATAGGGGAGGGAAAAGTTATTAGTACTGGTTAAGGTTTCCACAAAACTGCGCCTGATAAGGTGAATTGCACTATTGGCGCTGCTGAAGCGAAGCGTCCCGTCCGCTTTCCGCCCCTGTATTTCTTCAGGGGTAAGCTCACTGTATTCAATGCAGCCAAGCCGTCCGTTAATTTTTCCTATAATCCCGACTTTCTCAGACGGGTCTGTCTTTTTCACTACTTTCGTGGACATTTCTGCGTGGTGCTCTACGTGTGCGCCGATAAACAGCGGGTCGGCGATTTTTGCCAGGGGGTTATCAACCTGAAAATAAAATATCTCTTCAATCCCCTTTTGTCTCATGTCCTCAAGAGCGCCTGACTCCCTGAGTGCCCTGATGGATCCGCCATGGCCATCCGGATTTTTAAACACCAGCTTCTCAGGGCTGAGAATGAGTTTCCCGTCACGGTCAAGAGAAGGTATCTCCCGCTGGACGATGAACCGTATCTGGTCGGAAGAGAGGCCAAAAAAGTTATTCCGGCGGAAGAACCCGCAGGTATCTTCATGATTCTCCCGTGACGTCATGATGTACCAGGAGAAGCGTGTTTCGTAGCGGCGCTGGAGAGCTCTTATGGATTCGGCAAAGAGCTGAAAGAGGCTTTTTTGTCTAACCGGGGAAACGGGATAACATCCCTTTGGGCCTTTAACCCCGAGACGCGTTCCCTGGCCGCCCGCCACCAGGAAGATGCCGACGCTACCCCTCCGGAGATAATCTTCCCCCCTGCTATAGACGGATGTGCTGAACGGAGGGGCAAGGATGTCTGCTGCATCAAAAACTTTTTTTTCAGGCGGTGCGGTGAGGGTGCGCAGATATGACTGATACCGGGCTAACAGCTGTTCAAAATCAATCTCGCTCACATCTTTCAGTAACGCTTTCTGTTCGTCAGGTGAAATGATTTCAAGGTATTTCAGGATATGATCCTGTCCAAACAGAGATAGCTTTTCCCGGATTTCCTTTTCAGGAATTTCCACGTTCATGGTTTTATTATTCTTTCCCCAGTAGTATCCGGTACAGCTACGTGCGGGATAGTATTTCCCGCACCGTGTCCATAAGACCTTCCAGATTAGCTGACTTTACCACATAGGCGTCTGATGCCCAGGTTTCGAAATTCTGCTTGTACTCTCCATAGGCAGTGCAGAGGATGATAGGGACATCCCGTGATTTGTCGCGGATAGTTTTCAGAACATCGATACCGCTTGCCCCCGGCATTTTTATATCGAGGATGACCAGGTGCGGATTTGTCTCAATAAATTTTTCAATGGCCTCCTGCGCATCACTGGCTACGATTACCTCATAGCCCTGTTCCTCAAGCTCCTCCCGATACAGGAGCCGGATACTTTCTTCATCGTCAACCACTAATATTTTTTTCACATCATTCTCCTCCCGTTAAGATACAATAATAATGGTGAGGTGTTTTATGTGAAGCAGGCTGCCTCAGGCTTCCCTGAGATAGTGTGCAGCATCTTCAGGTGGTGTCGGATTGATATAAAACCCTGAGCCCCATTCAAACCCGGCCACCTTGGTAAGGCGCGGTATAATTTCAAAATGCCAGTGATCATAGGCATTCTCACTCTTATCAAGCGGTGCCGTGTGCAGCATGTAATTGAACGGGGGAAAACTCAGGGCGTTATTGATTTTCTTCAAGACAGTGCTGAAGAGTTCTGCCAGGGCAGAGAACTTCTCAAGCGGTGTATGCTCAAATGAAGACAGGTGCTCCTGGGGCAGAATCCAGGTCTCAAAAGGGAAGCGGGGCGCAAACGGCTCAATGGCCAGGAAGTCTCCATTTTCAGCAACTACCCGGACCGTGCTTAACAGCTCCTGGCGGATAATGTCGCAGTAGATGCACCGCTCCCGGTAATTGAAATAGGTCTGAGCTCCGGCCATCTCTTCAAGCGGACGCTTCGGTACAACCGGCAGGGCAATAAGCTGGGAATGGGGGTGCTCCAGCGATGCTCCGGCCACGTCCCCGTAATTTTTAAAGATAGCTATATAGCGCAGGCGCCTATCTTTTTTTAGCTCTATCATGCGCTGTCTATAGGCAAGGAGAATGTTTTTAAACGCGGGAACGGTAAGGGTTGAAGCAGTGGCGTGGTGATCCGGTGTTTCAATGATGACCTCATGGGCACCCAAGCCGTTCATGGTATCATAGATGCCGTCTCCCCGCTTATTGAGGTCGCCTTCGCTTACCAGTGCCGGGAATTTATTGGGTACGACCCTGAGGGTCCATCCCGGTTTATCGGGTTGGGTATCTCCGGCACGAAAAGAAAATACCTCAGGCGGTGTTTTGTCCTCATTACCCGGACACAGCGGGCAGAACCCCCCTCTGCTCTTGGGTGTCTCTACTACCAGGTCTGAGGGGCGTTTCCCGCGTTCCGTTGAAATAATAACCCAGCGGCCAATAACCGGGTCTTTGCGCAGTTCAGGCACACCTGTCTCCTTTTCTTGTGGTTGCAGTTGAGCGCAGATTAGCAGGATTTTAAAGGCCTGCAGGCCGGCACGCCGGCAGGCAAAAGCAGCTGTTTGAATCTGCGTATGTCAGTGAACATCAGCGTCCTCGTTGCTTCCCGGTGCCTTGCCCGGGAACTCATACAAACGCAGTGTGATGGAAAAATTTTTTTCCTGGTTTTGATTCAACGTTATTTTCCAGTGGGTCAGCAGAGAAGACCCCTGATAGGTTTTTTCCAGCCCGTCTTCCGACTGGGAAACAGTCTCCAGAGGAAACCTCCATACCGCAGCTGCAGGCGAAAGATGCAGTTTTAGCCCGAGACCGGTCCATTCGTCTTTCATCTCAAACTGTTCAACCTGCATGACCGGGCCGCTTGAATTCAAAGCCCATCGCTCTCCCTGAGCCGGGAAGAGATAGTACCGCAAAGGGTCGTTGCCGGCAAGCAGAGTGAAATTAAATTCAACGCCAAACCACAGGGCTACCGGCCGGTTACCCGCATTTTTTATGGAATAGGATGCCTCAATTTCCCTCGATTCATCATTACATACAAAGTGCTTCCTGACCATAATCGGAACCTGGCCATCCTGCTCCCAGACAAAGCCGTTCCTCGACAGGATCATGCTGACAGCAGGCCTGGAGTCCCATTTTTTTATCTGTTCCACCTGATAGGGCTGATTGATGAAATCTCCGCGCTCGGTGTACTGGCACCGGGAAAAATTTTCCAGGGTTGTCATTTCTCCCAGAAAATGGTCGAGAAAAGAGTTGCGCCTGAACCAGTCATAGAACAGATTATCCTGGACCCCTTTAGTTTTTATTTTTGAAATATGGTGGATGGAAAGCGGCTGCTCGCCCTCATGCGGGGTGCTCCCCGGGGATTCAGGCAGCTTGAGCTTTCGATGGTACGCCTCCATCTTGCGCGACATGATGTTTGAGAGATTAAAGGAGCGCGGCTTGAAGTCAAGTTCAAACAGGGAGCCTCCGTAGTGAGGTGCAAAGTAGGCATTGAAGGAGCTTCCCGAGATCAAAACTTCATCAGAGAGGTCCCGGTCTAAATCAAACACACGGTAACTTACCCAGGGGCCCTTGCTATGAGCTGATGAATCGATAATCTTTTCAGCAGTTATCAGGTGCTCATAGATTGCATGGCGCAGGTAGTTAAGATAAATGCCGCCAAACAGGCCGTGCCAGTATGCACAGTTGCATTGTCCCCGGTAGAGTTCCCGGCGCGCAGCTGCTGTTCCGTTCCGGGTGCGTTTTTTCGCGGTGTTCTCCCACTGCTCAAGCTGTTCGCTCACCAGGAGCATCTTCTTGTGCATGAGATTGCTCTCGGGGTATTTCACCAGAAAGTTGTTCCAGTAGCCGCCCCTGATAAAAGCCGTATACTTGTCTTTGAGCTGCAGATTGCGCAGGGTATCATTCATTTCTTCATAGCGCACGATTGCATCAGCGGGCAGCGCCCATTCCATCATCTCTTCATAGGACAGGGTTGGCAGGTAGATCCTTCCCTGGGGACGGTGGGAATGCAGGTATTCGGAAAAAGTCTCCATCCTGATATTCTTCTGATTTTTTTCAAGCAGGGTAAAAAAAGACTCCAGCCACCCGTTCTCGTACACACATGAATAGGTGCCGGGCCACATGCCAAACTTTTCTCCATCATCTCCATAGGTTACCGCCACCCCTTCACCGTCGCTTGCCCGGTAGAGAAGATATTCAATGGTCTTCTCAGGCTGCTGGAAAGGAATTGTGTAGCGCAGCGTCATATCAATGGGAAAAAGTGAAAGCGGGAACCCGTCTTTTTCTGTCACGTAATAGCCGTGGATTTGCTCAGGGGAAAGGCCGGCATATAAAAAGTGGGTGCTATCAAGCAGTGTGTAGGAAAGTCCGGACTGCGCAATCAACCGGGGCAGCGCAGGTTCCCATACCCGCTCGGCAAGCCAGATGCCCTTGGGTGATACAGCGCATTTTTCCTGCAGGAAGTCTGTCATCATCTGAATCTGACCCCGGGCATCCCGCTCCCTCAGTATGGAAAAAATCGGCTCATAAAACCCTCCGCCGAGAAGCTCTACCTGTCCCCGCTTAACGAGATTTCGAATCCGCTGCAGGAACTCAGGCTGCTCTGCTTCCAGCCACTCAAGCAGCGGTCCTGAAAAATGCAGGGTGGTTTTAATGCCGGGGTGCTTTTCAAGAATGGCCAGGAAGGGGTCATAACAACGGGTAAAACCTTCATGAAAGACGTGGGCAAAATTTCCGACCGGCTGATGATTGTGGATGCAAAAAAGGAAAGAAACACTTTTCATATGGGTTATGGGGCGGCAACAGAGAGACACGCGTATCCCATCAGATGGTATCCGTTGCAGTCATTTTAGACTTTGCGCGCCTTCTCCTGTTTTTCCTGCTGCTCTTTACATTCAATACACAGGGCAGTGACCGGCCGTACCGTCATGCGTTCTTCGGATATCTCCTCGCCGCAAAGTTCGCAGATGCCAAAGGTGCCGTTATCTATCCGCTCGATGGCTTTCTGTATCTTTGGTATCAGCTTTCGTTCCCGGTCGCGGATACGAAGGACAAAGTTCCGGTCAGATTCAAGGGTTGCGCGGTCAGTCGGGTCGGGGAAGGTATCGTCCTCATCAGTCATTCCCACCACGGTATCCTTTGCACCGGCAAGAATCTCTTCCATCCATTTATTGAGCAGGGATTTGAAATACGCTCGTTTCTCTTCATCCATGACAGGGATCACCCCCTCGATAGTAATAACTACATAGTATAACAATATATAATAATACCGCAGCCTGAAAATGTAAAGCAGTAAAGTTAGTCACGCGCATAGACGCCGCTTTTGCCACCGCTTTTTTTCACGAGCTGTATGTCAGATATGGTCATGCCCCGGTCAATAGCCTTGCACATGTCATAAATAGTAAGAGAGGCAATTGATACGGCAACCAGTGCCTCCATTTCAACCCCGGTTTTGCCGGTGATTTTTACGGTAGCCCTGACCGTTATCCGGCTCCTCTCTTCATGGGGCAGAAAATCCATTGCAACAGAGGTCAGGTTAAGCGGATGGCACATGGGGATGAGATCTGAAGTCTTTTTCGCTGCCATGATTCCGGCAGTCTGAGCCACACCCAGCACATCTCCCTTTTCTATGGTACGGTCCATGATTCTGCGCAGGGTTTCCGGCTGCATGGTCACCGTTGCCTGCGCAACAGCCTCTCTGACCGTCTCTTTCTTGTCAGTAACATCAACCATCCGCGATCTGCCTGCTTTATCAAAATGGGTAAAATTACTCATCGCCTTGTCCTGCAGTTTATTAGTAGTATATTTTGAAATATTAGATTATAAGATATGGAGCGTCAAGCACTTTATCAATGGCCGACAGAGTCAAACTTTGGGACGCAGATAAAATAAAACGGGCAAAACTTCTAAAGCGCAGCGTGTTAAGAAAATATCACACACAAGAAATAACCCGAATGTATAGGAATTTCCTTTTTGATAAGCAGAGGTAATAAAAGGCAAACAGGAGGGAAA
>CAIYCZ010000546.1 GCA_903924805.1 uncultured delta proteobacterium
CAAGTTTTCGGTTGATTCTGCAGGTACTCTCAGGAAGCACCTGCGGGATTATACCGCAATTCCTGCCTGCATAGCGCTGCCGGCTGCAACTGAAGAAGTTCAGGCTATCCTGCGCATCGCCAACCGGTTTAAGGTACAGGTCATTCCCTTTACCAACGGCATGATCGCTTTCAGCGGGCCGACGACCCCTGCGCCGACCATCTGCGTGCACCTGAGCCGGATGAACCGGGTCCTGAAAATTGATGAAGACAATTTGTGCGCGACGCTTGAGGCATTTGCAGACTACGGCCAGCTGCATGCAGAAGCTATGAAGGTGGGCCTGTGGAATGGCGGGACGCCGCTTGCCACCACCCTGTGCAAGCTGTCCTCCCAGACGTCTTTTGCCGGCATCTGGCAGACTGATCTGAAATACGGAACCCTTACCAGAAATATCATCAGCACCAAGGTGGTGCTTCCCACCGGAGAAATCATGATTACCGGCTCTGCTGCGGTATCCGGTGTTGACAGCTTCTGGGAATATGGGCCTGGCCCTGATCTTTTGAGCATGGTACGCGGCAGTGCCGGCACTGCCGGCATTATAACTGAAATCACGGTGAAGCTGCACACCTGGCCCGGCGGCAGCACCCTTCCCGAACCGCCGGCAGGACGACCCTGCATCCAGAACTATTATGACCCGAAGTATGACACCGCTCCGCCTCCCCCGAGAGTAAAGCTGCTCTGGGTTGAGTTTCAGGATTTCGATTCAGAGGTTGTTGCTTTGCATAAGGTTGCCCAGGCAGGCATCTGCATCGGCCTGAATGCTACCGGCGTCTATAACGCTTACTACTGCTCCCAGACCCAGAATATGACCATGGAGCGGATACAGAATAAGTTTTTCCCTCCGTATAATTTATATGTGATAATCTGCGGCATCATCTCTGAAAAACAGATGGAATATGATGAAAAGGTTTTCAGGGAAATTATGGCCGAAACCGGCGGCACCTTTCTGACCGAGACCTACAAGCCTGATGTGCTGTATGCCCTGATGCCGTGGAATCTTGACTGCATCCGCCACGTTACCGGCTTCCGCATGAACCGCCACTATTACGGCAGCTCAATCGTGCCCGGCGGCTCACTCAAAGACACCGCCTATAAGACCAAAGAGATCTGGTCAAGAACCATTAACACCTATGGCGAAACGTTTGTTACTGACAGAGGCGGCGTTGATGACACCCCGTTTCTGTATGCCATAGAGCGGGGCAGCCGTTTCTGGCTGTCGGAAGCTGACGTGTATCCAGACGCCATGAAGCCGGAGCTGCTGCAAAAAGCGCGGCTGCTCACGTTTGCCTCGGTTGTTGATTTTGTATCTCAGGGGTATGCCCCGACCGGCATGGGCGTTCTCATCGAGCCGCTGGTGTCTTCTTTTCCTGAAAGCGGGCCCCATGCCAATCTGCTGTTCAGGAAGTTCAGAAAGATTTTTGATCCTAACAACATATACTGCCCGGGCAGGCAAACCTATACGGAAGAGGAATTTAACGCCCTGCCCCATGAAATCATGGAATTTATCAACGGCATGAGGACTAAATACGGAATGCCGCCGCTCACATAAAACCGCAGAGACCGCAGAGAGAATCGAAATAATGAATGTTATTTCCTTCGTGTCCTCTGTGGTTTATTTCAGGAGAAGGTATGCCTACTGCTGAGGAAAATAAGATTTTCGAAAAAGCCCAGGACTGTGTCAGGTGCGGCACCTGTCATGTTATATATACCACCCGTATTAAAAGCATGCGGTTCGGCAAACAGTGCCCTCCCGGCACCTGCAACCTGATTGAATCGTTTTATGCTGACGGGCTGATGTATCTTGCCGTGGGGCTCATGCGCGAGCAGTTCCCGTACAGCCCGCGGGCAGTAGATACGGTCTATTCCTGCACCCAGTGCCGCTACTGCCAGACTATATGCGAGGAATATGTCGAAGCCCAGACCATGCCGGTTATTGAAGAACTGCGCAACAAGGCCGTACGTGAAGGCGTGGGGCCTCTGCCTGAGCAGAAAAAAGCTATTGAACGTTTTAAACGCACGGGGAATGTTTATGGCACGTCGCCGGATAAAAAATTCTCATGGTTAAAAAACTATTCAGGAAAAGCAAAGGACCTGAGCACAGGCGGGAAAGCATCTGCCCTCTATTTTATAGGATCACATTATGCCTTCAGCCCGTTCACTGAAAATATTCCGGCATCTGTTGCAGCTTTGTTAGACAAGGCCGGCATTGACTGGGGAATTTTGGGTGATGCTGAAAACTGCTCCGGCTATCATGCCCTTGCTCTCGGCTATGCGGATCTTTTTAAGGCCAGCGCACAGAAAAATATAGATACCTTTAACCAGCTTGGCATCAAGCAGATAATTGTATCATGTCCTGAAGACTACTCTACCTTCAATCTCAGATATCCTGAAATTGCTCCGCTGAATGTTGAAGTAATCCATACCACAGAGCTGTTTCACCGCCTTGTGCAAGACAAAAAATTAAAATTCAAACAGCACAAGGCAAAAATTACCTATCACGATCCCTGCCACCTGGGCAGATACTGCGGCCTCTATGAAATCCCCCGGCAGATCATTCAGTCGATTCCCGGTATTGAGCTTGTGGAGATGGAGCGCAACCGCATGGATGCCTGGTGCTGCGGGGCCGGCGGCGGTGTGAAACTGGGCAAACAGGACTATGCCATTGCAGTGGGTAAGGACCGGGTTGAGGAAGCGGTTTCAAGCGGGGCGGAAATCCTTGTCACTGCCTGCCCCATCTGCATTGAAAATTTTAACGAAGCTAAAGCACAGGGTAATTACCCCATACAAATTCAGGACCTGGCAGACCTTCTTTGTCAGTCTCTTGCATAATATTGAACCACAGAGGTCACAGAGTAATACTCTGTGTTCTCAAACGAATTTTTTCTTCTCTTGTTCTAAAATGTAACATACCAACATTATACGAAGTTTTGCTGCAAACATAAATAACAAAGCAGATCTACGGGAAAGATATAAGACAAAGGCATAAAACAAATCCTATTATTAATAGATCAGGTTCACAGAGAAAAGAAACAATATAACCATTTGATAAATTATATCCTCTGTGTTCTGTGGTTCACGAGAAAGGAGACACTATGGCACGGGTTGACTACAAGGATATGATCAACTTCGCCGATGATTTGCTCAACAAGTACAAGATATTCGAAGGGATTGATTTTATCCCGCTGGAGACCTATGAGGGTATGGATACCCGACCTGCCTGGGACTTTAAGACCCCCATGGCTACCGGATACTACAAGCCATACCTCATTAAGGGAAGCACCGCAGTTGAAAAGATAACCATTGGAGAGCTTCACTATATGCGCAGGGCAAAATACTGTGCCCTTAACATGACAGCAAGCGATGACTATGATCTGCCCATCTATGCCTGTGAATTCGATGAATCTGCCCCCCGCCTGGGCATCACCGTTGATTTTATGCCGGTGGTGGACATTGCCGTGCACCCTGAATACCGCGAAAAGTACCTTGATCAGCTGGCAGACCTGTGGAGGCAATACCGCACCCTTCCCGGCTTTACCAAAGAGGGACGCTGCCTGGTTCAAAGAAGATATGCGCCGTGGCCGTGGGCCCGGGAGAGCTTGTCCCCTTACTCACTTGACGGCCGCGTTGAAGAGCCCGAAGACCGCTACAAAGTAATGGATGCAGTGGCTGCGTATGCCCGCGTGTGGCTTGAACTGCTGAAAAAGGCAGAGCCTGTTAAAGACCCTCAGTACAAGCAGGAAATGCTGGCACGGAAAAAAGTTTTGCAGAAATTATACCGGGAACGGGATCCGGGCGGCGAGGTAATCAAAAAGATTTTCGGAGAAGACAAGCATCATCTGTTTGTGAGCTTAATTTTTTAAAGGAGGGGCATCATGGCAGAAGGCATCAAATGGGCACCATATACTGAGAAACTGCAGGAGCAGCTCAATCAGCTTGCTCTCAGGGAAATCCATCAGGACCTGACAGCCGGTAAAACATTGAAAGCGTATGCTGCAGATAAAATTGCTAAGATTGTGCTGGGTGACTGTACCATTGGCACCGCAAAGCATATAGGCATGTGCACAATTGTTCCCCTT
The DNA here is from genome assembly GCA_903924805.1 of uncultured delta proteobacterium. GTDB lineage: Bacteria > Desulfobacterota > WTBG01 > CAIYCZ01 > CAIYCZ01 > CAIYCZ01. The sequence goes on from CAIYCZ010000546.1 coordinate 4,116, forward strand.
GAAAATTACTGGCTGCCTCTGTTTTTTTCATATTGGGAAGAACAGGAAAAAGAAATTTCTTTTCTGGTTGACATAATGCCAACGGTGGATTCACTGATTGATGAGCCTTATCGCATAAAATATTTAGACTCGATTCAGCCTATCTGGGAAAAATTTGCCAGCCTTCCTGGTATCACTCCGTTTGAAGATGATGCGGTCAGAGCAGTCTGCTCAATTGTGTATACCGCTGCAGTTGTGCCGATAGAAAAGGAAGGGATGCGTTTGGCGGCGCTTGCTTCCCATACGGAATATCTTAAAAGCTACATCGAATTTGTAAAAGATGCTCCACCTGCAGATGGTGAAGCAAAAGTAAAAGAAATAAAGCGCAAAATAGAAGCAATTAAAACTGCGCTCCGGAGCTATATGCAGAAGGCTTATGCCGGCGCATTCCATGGGGATATGCTCAAAGTCTTTTTCTAACCACAGGGCACAGAGAACGTATCGCCATAAAATTTTGTCCCGAACCACGAAAACCGAATCCCGAGCCCCTGCGTTTAATAAAGAAAGGAGCTTTCTATGACGGTAGTAGATGTTCTACAGAGAGGCGTTGCATTCGCTAATTCCGATGACACTACAAAAGAGATGCTCGCTGATTTTAAGGATCACAGAGTCGGCATGAAGCTGGATAATGTTGAACTCACTATGGTAGTAAAAGATGGCGTTGTATCTATTGAGAACGGGATGCAATTGGACAACTGCCATGCTGCCATGAAAATGAAGACCGTTGATGTC
>CAIYCZ010000547.1 GCA_903924805.1 uncultured delta proteobacterium
GGATGATAAACAAAGCGCTCTTAACATGATGGCATGCTTAAACCTTGCCCGGTGCTATACAGCTCTCGGCGACAGGGATAAGGCATGCAGATCCTATAAGGATTTTATTGACAAATACCCGTCATCTTCATTTGCAGAGATGGCAAGGATTGGTGTGACAGAAACGTGCCCGAAGGTTTCTAAATAAGCTTACGGTTTGCCCTGCGGTACGCCATTATATAACAGCAGGGCATTCTTTTTTTGCGATTCGGGAATATACCCTGTGGCGACTCATTACTATCAGGCTGTTGAAAAACACCCCGCTGCGGTGTGTTCCCCTTATCCCTCGTCGGTGCGGCGCACACTCACGTATGCCTCACTCCTTGAGGATTTCAAGGGCCTTGCATCCGGGCATTTTTGACCAGCCGGGGAAAAGTTACTTTTTCAACAACCTGCTATTAATTGACACCCTCTGCTTTTTTCCCTTCACCTGTTTTCACTGCTGCTGATTTTTTCTTTTCTCCTCTTCTTTTAACTTTTAACTCAGCCCGGTGTCTTTTTATTACTTTTTTTCTTTTTGATCTGGCCATACTGCTCCTTAAAATTCTACAGGTTATTGTTTATAACAGAGTATGTACCTACCAGAGCTTTGCAATAAAATCAAGCAAAATGGGTATGATGGTAATTCGAAAAGTTTTGTCTGGAACGGTTAATTGTGGTAGGTATAATGACGTATCATGTGGCAAAAACGAAGGTTCCGGAGTACTGTTTATTAATTGAGGGCAGGCGACCTATGAATTATGCAATGAGGATTACCCTACGTATCTTTTTACTTTGTGTCTTCACCCTTTTATCAGCACCATCGGCGCGTTCTGCTGAGAAAGAAAAGCTTCAGGTTCAGAAACCGTATCTGGTACAGTTTAAAACTCCCCGCAGCCTTCAGTTCTGCGGGGAGCGCGTACCGCTGGAACGGGCAGATATATGGGAGCGGATGGACCGGGAGTTTCTCCTGGCGCTCGGGAAAGAACCCCGGGTGATCCTCTGGCTCAAGCGCAGTAAAAGATATTTCCCGTATATTGAGGAACGGTTGAAATACTACAATCTTCCTGATGACCTTAAATATGTTGTTATCGCAGAGAGCGATTTTTATCCCAACTCTATTTCAAATAAAGGTGCCGCGGGCCTCTGGCAGTTTATAAAGGATACCGGCGCACGGTTCGGTCTTAAAAATCATGATCAAATTGATGAACGCTACAGTTTCCCGAAATCCACCAATGCAGCGCTCCAGTATCTTTCCTCCCTGTATGCATTGTTCGGCAGATGGACGCTGGCAGTTGCCGCGTACAATTGCGGCGAGGAGCGGGTAAGAAGAGAGATTGAGGAGCAGGGTGTGCGGGATTATTATGACCTTGATCTGCCGCAGGAGACAGAAGAATATCTTTTCAGAATTATGGCCATAAAGATTATTCTCTCCAATCCCTCAGAATATGGCTTTGAGCTGGCAGAGGCAGACTATTACCCTCCCTTTGATGTAAAAGAGGTGAGCTTTTACCTGCCCCGGCCGGTTCACATAAAAGTCATCGCAGATGCGGCACAGACGACCTTTAAGCACATCAGGGACTTAAACCCTGAGCTGCGCGGGCACTATATCCCCGATGGTGCCTATACCCTTTATATCCCGCGAAAAAATGCAGAAGCATTCCAGGAGCGGCTGAAAGCACGGCTTGAGGAAGATGTGAAAATTAAAAAATAACAGGCAATAGCGAATTGACTCAAAAGTAATTAGTCATTGTGAAGAGCCGAAGCCCCGAGAGCAGTTAAGGGGCTGCGAAGCACCAGCTTTTGTTTTGGACAAAAGTGATGTAACTTAAATGATAAATGTCAAAGCTCAAATGCCAAATCAATGTCAAAGCACAAATATCGAATGAATTACAAAGTTTAGATAAAAAAATGGTTTGAAATTTGTCATTTTGTTTTCATTTGAATTTTAAACTTTGTCATTTGAAATGACAGATTTAGATTTTAGGGTTTGAGATTTTCTATTCTGAAAGCATCGGCTGACGCACTATGATAAACGATGTCCTGTGTAAGGAGGTATCTCCATGCGCTCATTAATTATAATCGGTTCAGGCCCGGCCGGCTTAACCGCTGCAATTTATGCTGCACGGGCCCAGCTCAAGCCCCTGGTTATCGAGGGAATGGAGCCGGGCGGGCAGCTCATGCTCACTACGGTAATAGAAAACTGGCCCGGATATCCCGCAGGAATCGACGGGACCAAACTCATGGCAGACATGAAGGAACAGGCAGCACGGTTTGGCACTGAATTCAAGCCGAAAGAAGTGACCGGAGTAAGCCTCCTGACGAAGCCTTTTTCAATCACCGTTGAAGGTGAGAAGCTTGAAACCGGTTGCGTGATTATTGCCACGGGAGCATCGGCCCAGCTGATCGGGCTTGAATCTGAGAAGAAGCTCATGGGAAGAGGCGTCTCAGTGTGCGCCACCTGCGATGGATTCTTTTTCCGGAAAAAGGAAGTGCTTGTTATTGGCGGTGGAGATACCGCGCTGGAAGAAGCAATTTTTTTAAGCAACCTTGCTGCTACCGTAACTGTTGTGCATAGACGGGATCAGTTGCGCGCCTCAAAAATTATGCAGCAGCAGGCATTCAGCATCAAAAACATAGAGTTTCTCTGGGACTCGGTTATAGAAGATATACATGATGCAGCAAAAGGCACGGTCACCGGCGCCTTGATCAGGAATGTGAAGACCGGCGAGGTTCATTTCAAGAATGCAGACGGCATTTTTATGGCCATCGGCCACAAGCCCAATACCAGCCTGTTCAAGGGACAGGTTGAGATGGATGAGAAGGGATATATTATAACCAGGAACGGTACGGCAACCAGCATCCCCGGGGTCTTTGCAGCAGGTGATGTAACCGACCCCGTTTACAAGCAGGCGGTCACTTCAGCAGGCAGGGGATGCATGGCAGCACTCGATGCAGAGAGGTATATGCAGGGATTGTAGGTAATGCAGTTACCGTTCAAGGGATAATGGTATGTACGGCTGGATCGGTCAAATTTTAAGAGTTGATCTGACAGGTGGTGCTATCAGCAGTGAACCGCTGGATACAAACCTTGCCCACAATTTCATCGGCGGGCGCGGCATTAATTCGCGGATTCTCTATAATGAGGTTGGACCTGATGCCTCATCTCTGTCACCGCAGAATGTTCTCATTTTCGGCAGCAGCCCGCTCTCCGGCACAGCCGCACCTTCAAGCCCGCGCTGTACGGTTTCAGCAAAGTCACCACTCACCGGCATTCTTGGCGATGCGAATTTTGGCGGATTTTTCAGCCGCAGCATGAAGCTTGCCGGATTTGACCACATCGTTATTACCGGCAGGGCAGCTGCCCCGGTTTTTTTATATATTAATGACGGCAGGGCTGAAATCAGAGATGCGCAGCATCTGTGGGGGAAAACAACCGATGAAGCTGCCGCACTTCTGAAAAAGCAGTTCAGAGGTGAAAAGGTGCAAATAGCCTGCACTGGCCCGGCAGGGGAGCATATGGTGCGCACTGCCTGCATTGTGCATGGCTATAATGTTGCAGGAAGAACCGGCATGGGAGCTGTGATGGGGGCAAAGCAGCTCAAGGCAGTTGTCATCGGTAAAGGAACGCATACCATAGAGACAGCCAATGTAAAAGAACTCCGCGCGGTCGTCGGAAAGATTAATAAAAAAATTAAGAGCTCACCTTTTTACAAAATGTTTTCAACCTATGGCATGGCTGGCCCGCTTGCCATAGAAAACGAGTCAGGGCTGCTGGCAATAAAAAACTTTAAACAGGCCGGCGGCTGGGAGCATGCAGAGGACGTTACCAGTGAAACCCTTGCCAGAGATTTCTATACCGGTTCCAGCAGCTGCTTTTCCTGCAGGGTCGGCTGCATGAAAAGATGGGAAGTGAAAGAAGGCCCCTATGCAGGGCTGAAGGGGACAAAAATACCGGAGGGCTGCACGTCATACAATGGCCCGACCTGCGGCAACTCCTATGCCCCGTCTCTTTTCAAAATATATTCCCTGTGCAACCAGTATGGCATAGATGTGCTGGATTTCGGCTGCCTGATGTCATATGTGATGGAATGGTACGAAAAGGGGATTATATCCCAGGAAGAGACCGGGGGTTTTGCGTTTGAGTGGGGAAACTATGAGTCCATGATTGCCATGATCCCCCGTATTGCAAAACGGGAAGGATTTGGAGCGGTGCTGGCTGACGGTGCAGTGCATGCCGCACAGCAGGTTGGCAGGGGTGCTGAAAAATCCATCAGCCACTGCAAGGGGATGGTGCTTGGCGGTGTTGATATAAGAGGCCTTAAGGGTACTGCCCTTACCTTTGCTACGGCAACACGGGGATGCGATCACCTGCGCGGCAGCAACATGATAGAGATTCCACTCGGTGGCAGGGCAATCATGTCTAACGAGGAGGCAATAGAGCGGTTCGGCACTGCCCGTGTGCTTGAGCACGACTCCTATGACAAGGCTTCTTCCACTATATATTTTCAGGATATCTATACACTGGCAGATGCCCTGCAGATATGCAAGTTCAACACGTCGCATAACGGCCACGGTATAAACATTCAGGATATGGCGGGAATATTTTCTGCAGTAACCGGCGTGGCGGCTGATGAAAAAGGGATGAGGATCATAGCAGACCGCATCTATGCTGTGGAGCGGTGTTTTTTAGCCCGCGAAGGCGTACGCAAAGAGGATGATTTTCTGCAGGGCAAGTGGGCGGAAGAGGCAACGGTTGGTGGTGCATTTGATGGTTCAATGCTCGATAAAGAAAAATTTAAAAAGATGCTTGAAGACTACTATGAGATGCGCGGCTTGGACAGGGAAACCGGCATCCCCACGAGGCAGCATTTGACTGCGCTTGGGCTCGAAGATATTGCCCATGATATAGAGCCATATATCAACCGATGAGCCGTTGTTTTATCGGCTCGCAAAAGCAGGTTTTTTAGTATGTCAAACAACGTTAAAGACACGTACTACATCATAACCTATCGTGATCCAAAAGACGGACAGATAGCGAGCCTTAAAGCTCAAAAAGTAACTGACTCATCTCTGGGGCTCAGTTTTATCGCCGTCTCCGATTTTATTTTTGCAACTGATTCATTGGTTATTGATCCCGCAGAAGAAGATCTGAAAAAACGATTTGCCTTTGTAAAAACCTTTCATCTCTCTATTTATACCATTCTATCAATTGAAGAGGTTGGGTCGGAACATAAGGGGCTTACCTTCAAAGATGAAAAGTCTAACCTGGTGGTATTCCCCAGTACACCGCGGCCGCCGAAAAGCTGATCGTTTGAGATAGTGCACGGTTTTTGAGGAGGACAGTCTGTGCCTCTGTTCCGTACAAACGGGGCAGAGGCATTTATACAATGTATAAGGGAGCATAACACCATAAGTTACAAGCCGTTTTATAGTGTAAATAGATTTTTACTAACCATACCATTTGTGATATATACACCCTAAATACATAAATAGGTGATACTATGGGTATAAAACTAATATTCATTGAAATTTCATCCCTACCTTTCCCTTCTCTTCATCCATACCCATCCTAACTCTTATTCCCCATAATTTTATTAACCAGTTAAGACAGATTTTATGTTTTACACACCCCTGAAAATAACAGTGCCGCAGACAAATGCTGTTTCCAAAGCATGTTTAAGCGCCTTACCTAAAAGCAAGTTCTAATCAATAGAAGGAGACCTCAAACTTGAAGGTTAGCAGCACGACCATTATCGGGAACTTGTTCCATTTGTGGGCGAGCTTCCGCGGAAACGGCTTGGCACAAAGGTACGCAGGCGACGAGTCACCGCTGCGAGCGGAACTGTTCACCGGCGAGCAGATGGAGCAGCATGGCAAAGCCCTGGCGGGCTCGCACAAGCTGGGTCTGGGACACGCTCCGGACCAGCTTCTGACGCGGCTGGCTGAGAATGAAGGGGTCCTGGTTGGAGCCTGCACTATGCTGACGGCAGCGGTCAAGGAGAACCGCCGGATTGCGCCGGCAGGCGAATGGCTGCTTGACAACTTTTATCTGATCGAAGAACAGATTCGTACGGCCAGACGACACCTGCCAAAGGGTTACAGCCGGGGACTGCCGCGCTTGCTGGACGGCCCATCGGCCGGGCTCCCGCGCGTATATGACATCGCTCTGGAGACGATCTCGCACGGTGATGGACGGGTGGACCCGGAAAGTCTCAGCAGCTTCGTAGTATCTTACCAGACAGTCACCGCCCTGAATTTAGGCGAATTGTGGGCAATCCCAATCATGCTGCGCCTGGCACTGATCGAGAATCTCCGACGCGTTGCAGCGCGGATGGCCACCGACCGGACTGACCGCAACCGCGCCGACTATTGGGCTGACCAGATGACAGAGATCGCCGAGAAGGACCCGAAGAGCCTGATTTTAGTGATTGCGGATATGGCGCGGTCGAGCCCGCCGATGGTGAGCTCGTTTGTCGCCGAATTTGCGCGTCGGTTGCAGGGACAAAGTCCCGCTTTGGCCTTGCCGCTCACCTGGATTGAGCAGCGCCTCTCCGAGTCCGGCCTGACGATTGCGCAGCTGGTGCAGTCGGAGAACCAAAAACAGGCCGCCGACCAGGTTTCCATAAGCAACAGCATCGGCAGCCTCCGGTTTCTGGGGGCGATGGACTGGCGCGAGTTCGTCGAGACGATGAGCGTTGTCGAGCAGACCCTGCGTGAGGATCCTGGCGACGTATATGGCACGATGGATTTTACCACCCGTGATCGCTACCGTCACGTAGTGGAGAAGATAGCCAAAAGCAGCCGGCTATCCGAAAGTGAGGTAGCGCGCAAAGCTATCCAATTGGCCCGCGAGGGCGCGGCCAGGAAAGACGGCGACGATATAGCGGCGCATGTTGGGTTCTACCTGATCGACAAGGGACTGCCGCAGCTCGAACGGGAAGCGAATGTGCGCCTCTCTATCCCTGAGGCTCTTCTGCGAATGAGCAGCCGGTTTCCTTTGCTCATCTATCTAGGCACGATCGCGCTGATTTCGGCGATTTTCACCGGGAGCTTACTGGCTAAGGCGCATGCCAGTGGGGTGCATGATTGGCTGCTTGCGCTGACTGGGGTCCTCTCGCTCTTGTGCGCAAGTCAGCTGGCGGTGGCACTGGTGAACTGGCTGGCGACGTTGCTGGCGACGCCGCACGTGCTGCCGCGAATGGACTTCTGCGAAGGAATTCCGCCGGAATCGCGCACTCTGGTAGTGATCCCGACTATGCTCACGAGCGCTCACAACATCGAGGATCTGGTCGAAGCGCTTGAAGTTCGGTTCCTGGCAAATCGGGACGACAACCTGCACTTTGGCCTGCTGACTGATTTCCGGGACGCGCCCGAAGAAACGATTCCGGAGGACGAGCCGCTGTTGCAGCTGGTGCAGAAAAGAATCGCAGCGCTGAATGAACAGTACCGGGGTGCAATGGGCGACACGTTCTTCCTCTTTCATCGCCCGCGCCGATGGAATCCCCGGGAGTGGATCTGGATGGGTTACGAGCGTAAGCGAGGGAAGCTTGCGGAATTAAATTCGCTTCTGCGCGGCGGCTCAAGAGATCGCTTCTCACTCGTCGTTGGTAATACGGACATCTTATCGAACGTGAAGTATGTGATCACCCTTGACACGGATACGCAACTACCGCGCGATTCCGCGTGGCAGTTTGTGGGAGCCATGGCCCATCC
>CAIYCZ010000548.1 GCA_903924805.1 uncultured delta proteobacterium
AGGAGGCGGCATTTACCCTCAGCGAAAAGAAGCTGTATGCAGGCACGGTGTTTCAAACAGAGAAAGGCAGCTTCGTTGTGAAGTTCAGGGAACGACAGGTGCCAGGCCAGGAAGAGTATCAAAAGAAAAGGGAACAGCTTGAACGGCAACTGGTGCAGATGAAAAAAGAGGAGGTATTTAACCGCTTTCTTGAAAGTTTGAAGGCAAAAGCAGACATAAAGGTTAATAAAAAGCTGATTGCTTCGGACTGAACGGACGACCGGCGGCGTGTTCATCGGCGGCAAGAGGCGTGTTACTCGGGGTTGGCGGGAAAATGGCCGGAGCAGAGCAAGCGGAGATAGTCATTAACAAGGAAGGGATCTGGCTTTATAACGGACAGCCGATTGTAAACAAGGCTATTTATCTCTTCTTTAATCAGAACTTGGAATATAGCCCGGCGGGCGGATACCAAGTCCGGGTCGGCGCAGAAGTCTCCCCGGTTGCGGTGGAAGATACACCGTTTGTGGTTACGGACGTGGTTCTGGTTTCAGTGCCTCAGCAGGGAGAAGGCTTTTTTAAAATTTTTCTCAATGACGAAACAGAAGAGCAGCTTGATCTGGAATCGCTTTCGGTGGGAAAAGATAATGTGCTCTACTGCGCAGTTAAGGGCGGGAAATTCAGAGCCCGTTTCTTACGGCCAGGCTATTATCGTCTGGCACAGTATATTCTTCAGGAAGGAGATGATGAGCGGTTTTTTATTCCGCTTAACGGTAAAAACCACTACATAAAATTTCTGCTTGAACCCTTGACCTCTTGAATCCTGTTATTTCGTTTCACCGCAGAGCACGCTGAGGGCGCAGAGAATCTTTAGCTTGACTTTTATGCCCTTCGACACTTGAACCCTCGAATCCTCGACCCCTTTAACCCTTTTTATTTGCCCAGTTCCTTCGATCTCTGCGTTGCCGCCTCCACCGCATCCATGACCAGCCCCTTAAAGCCCCCTTTTTCAAGAACGTGCAGGCCGCTGATAGTGGTGCCTCCCGGCGAGGTTACCTGCTCTTTCAGCTTTGTCGCTGATTCAAGGGTTTCTGTCACCAGCTTTGCCGCGCCAAAGATTGTTTGCGACGCAAGCGCGGAGGCCACCGCCCGGGTAAGGCCAACCTTAACGCCCGCATCAATCAGCGCCTCCAGAAAGAGAAACACATACGCCGGGCCGCTGCCACTTAAGCCCGTCACCGCATCCATAAGTTTTTCATCAACCAGCACGGTTTTTCCCAGCGCATTAAAAATTTTCTGCGCAGCATTTAAATCTGCATCGGTTGCACCGGGCCCGGAGCACAGCGCGGTCGCGCTTTCAAGCACGCGGGCGGCAGTGTTCGGCATGGCTCGGATAATGCGGCCCCTGCCGGAGAGCAATTCACAGAGGGTATCGGTTCTCACGCCTGCCGCGATGGAAATAAACAGCCGGGTTTTATCTGAAGCAGCCGTGCATTCTTTTATGACAGCAGGTAGAACCTGCGGCTTAACCGCTATAATAATTATGGAAGAATCGGAAACTAGCTTTTTGTTATCAGAGCAGGTTTTTATTTTATGGGTGGCCTTCAGACCCTTCAGTTTTTCCGCGGAGATATCAGAAACCGTGAGCTGCTGTGGCGAAAAGACCCTTGCCTTGAGAATGCCGCGGATGATAGCCTCACCCATGGCCCCGCCGCCGAGAATACCGAGCTTTGCTTTTTTAAAATCCATGACCACTCCCCCTTGTCGTTGCGGATATTGTTAAAACTTAAACACAGATTAATTCTCTGTGTAACCCTGTGGTTTCATGTTTATTGCAGGAACTCATTATTGTGGAAGCTTATTGAATGACGGCGCGATTGTCAAATGGTTTAACGAAAAGCTGCATTCAAAACCATAAAGCATATACCTTTCTTTTATGTAGCAAAAGATTAAAACCGTTTGCTATATTTTTCAAAAGACAGTAAAAGGCAGTTTATAATAATTAGTAGTACAATGAAAAAAAGTTAATATTGCCGACACGTACGGAGCAATAGAAAAAAGCTGGTGACTACTAAAAACTATTACAGCGTCCCCGGATTTTATTTATATTAGGTGAATAATAATAGAATAAGCACAAAAAACAATGTTGGGCCAATGAGAGATGTTAAAACTAATAACAACAATGCTTTTTGGACATCCAGATTGGCATGCTGATAATCTCCAAGATTTCGAGGAGTTCATCAACAAACGCGCACGCTCATCGTATACTCTTTTCAGAGGCCAGGATTCTGACTGGCCCCTGTTGCCTTATATCTCAAGAGTAATACGGAAAGACAAGATCCCAACAAAGGAGAGAGAACTTCAACAAGCTTTCCGCCAGGAATCACGGCCATACGTGGGCATCCGACCACGAAACAAATGGGATTGGCTCGCGCTGGCTCAACATCACGGTCTCTCAACTCGAATGCTTGATTGGACTCGCGACCCTTACGTTGCTCTGTGGTTTGCCGTGAAATGTCCGCCTCGGAATGCAGAGTTTCAGCCAGAGGTCTGGGTTTTTGAGCCGAAACAGGATAACATCGTAAGAACTAAAGCACACGGCTCACCATTCAATGTGGATCGGACAAAAACATTTATCCCAGAACTTTTTCATCCCAGGGTTAAGATTCAGCAAGCGGCATTTGTCGTGTTCAAATATCTGCCGAAAAACCCCCGCGGATTCTGTGTGTTAAACAAGAACCCGTTACTTCGTCGCCAATTCGAGCGTATAAGAATCCCACATTATCGAGCACGCGAAATCAGAGATGAGTTGAAGCGTCGCGGTTATACTCGCTCCAATTTGTTTCCTGATCTCGAAACAATATGTAAAAAATTGGTCAAAGATTTAAAAAAATGGCCCAACAAACCAATCCAGAGGGAGAAAAGGGGACAGATTTATTTTTAGCTTTTCAGACAATCTCTCCCACCAGATCATAGGTGAGGCCTTTTTTCGTAAGGCATTGAACAACCCAACAATAAAGGAGGACGAAGTATGAAACGGGTATTGATAACAGCGCGTGTGGTTCTTCTGAGTGTGGCGTTCCTGTGTCTGCCTGCTGGAGCGCAGGCTGAAAAGCAGGAGAATTCGTCGGCTCAGGACTTGCTCGTCAAGAGTGAAGTCGAAACTGCGGTCAGCATGCTTCAGGCAATCTTTACAAAGCATCAGCAGGGGGCAATGACTCTTGAGAAGGCAAAAGAGCTTGGGGCCGACCTCCTGCGGGAACTCAGGTACGGGACCGACGGATATTTCTGGGCCGATACAACGGAAGGCGTCAATGTGGTTCTCTACGGCCGAAAAGATGTGGAGGGACGGAATCGGCTTGAAGACAAGGACCAAAAGGGCACGTTCTACATAAAGGAATTCCTGGCAAAAGGTAAGGCCGGTGGCGGGTATGTCGACTACTTGTTTTCGAAGAAGGGACAGACCAAAACTCAACCCAAAAGATCATATGTGCTCCTGTTTGAACCATTCGGATGGGTTGTCGGTAGCGGATACTACCGCTGACAAGTTCAAAGGGAGAGGAGATGACAGACACGGAAGTACGGAAGTAACGGGGTCTACACTCTTGACAGGCTGATTGATGGAGGGAAAGGGTTCTTGTCTTTTGCTCTTTAATCACAGCAATACACCGCGCTTTTGTTTATTGTGAACAGACTTGGTTCAGCAAGAATCTTTTTCAACAACTGACCGCTTTAAATTTCTTTAGTCAATCTCCCCCACCAGATCATAAGCACCCCCTTTTATAACCGCACAAAAACATACCTTGACGTTTGTGCGTCATTGGCGTATAGTTTAAATATAATATTTCTGATTAAAGAGTGATTGTCATGAAAGAAGACAAA
>CAIYCZ010000549.1 GCA_903924805.1 uncultured delta proteobacterium
AGGACAATTACGATTCTGCAGTTAATATAGACTCAATCCAGATACCCATCAACTGTACAGAGCGTATGGGAGCCCATTACCATCAAGAGGCCCGCCATCCATTTTTAGATCGGCGTCTGGTGGAATTCCTGATGGCCATCCCGCCTGAGCAAACCTTCCGGGCCGGTCTGCAGAAGTTCATCTTGCGGGAGGCCATGCGCGGGATTTTACCGGAAGTCGTCCGGACCCGGCCAGATAAAACTGATTTCTCCAATTATGTTGGTCTGGGATTGAGACATAAAGAAACCCGGAAAATCCGGGCTTTGCTTGAATCGCCTTTAATGCATGAAAAAAGACTAGTGCACTTAACAAAACTGTTAGGTGTCTATGAACAATACCTTTCCGAGGGGAAAACCATAGATGCAATTATTAGCTGGAGATTCATTTCCCTTGAGCTATGGCTAAGGAAGTATTATTTATTGAAGTAATAAGGCCGGCGCTATCTCGCAGGAGATGATCACCGGCCTTTGATTTAAACGTGCAATGCAAATGGTCGCTTTATGTTGCGGCTTGATGTGGCAATTTCTTCAAGTCTTCCAGAACCGCCTCTGTCACCTGCGGCAGGTGTTCAAAACCAGCCGGGTAAAGCAGCCGGCGCACAGGCACTTGTTCTACCAGGCGGGCAAAAAAATCCAATCGGTGCGCTTGCCATCCTAACTTCTCGCAAATATTGGCTGGAATAAAAGAGTAACGTACCAGTTCGATCACAGCTTCAGCCGGCAGGACTGGGACGATCTCAATATCAGTTCTGCTGGAGGGTTGATCGGATTTACGGGGGATGTAAATACACGCCAAAGACCGATCCTCAGGACAGAACGCACCATTCTTTAACGCCTCCACAGGGGCGCGTTTTTTTGGCATGTCGGGAACTACTTTTTCGAATTCTTCATTGGTGTTATCCAAAAAATATGCGGCCTGGTCCGGCCACAAGTTGACCTGGGGCAAGCCGGAGCGGCCCCAATATTCACCTTTTTGATTTTCAATGGGCAGGATGTCGTCTGTGAGCAAGGCTGCCCCTGCCTGCAACATGGCGGCGGCCAGCGTGCTTTTCCCATTACCACTGTGCGATGTGAAAGCAGCAGCTTGGTTATTTATCGTCACGGCTGAAGCGTGCAGCGCGGGGAATCCCTCCCGCTCCAACCAGTAAGCCAGAACTGCTCCCACTAAGAAATGTTCCACCAGCGACTGGTAATTTTGATTACGTAAATGACAATCAATTTGTTCATCCCTGATATAAAAATCAGCCCCCCACGCAAATTGCCACACTGCATAAGTGTCAAAAAGGTATAACCTGTCCCACAAGTCGCCATCGCTAGTGCGATAACGATAGGAATATATCAGTTTCCCGTTCTCCCACTCCGCCGTAAAAGGGGGGTTTTGATTACAAGTAAAGTGAAGTACAGGTGATGGAGCAAGATTAATCGTATTTGCTTTGTTATTCATCCTGCCAATAAAAGGATACTCACTGACCAGATTGAGCCCGAATAGCTGATAAACTGCTTGAACTAAACTAGCTCTATTGTTCCCATTGTGCATATCAATCCTAAAAGCCATTCTCTACAACACTGTTTGGAATATCTGTCCAGTTACCTTTCTCGTTTTGAGCAAAGAGAGA
>CAIYCZ010000550.1 GCA_903924805.1 uncultured delta proteobacterium
ACCCGCCCGATCCAAACCCATCATAGACGAAATAGACACGATATTAGCGCAGCACTACGGTTTCACGGCGGCGGAGCTGGACTTCATCATCAACTACGATATTAAATATCGGATGGGGAAGGAATTGGACAGCGGGGATGAGGAAGCGGAATGAAAAAAAACAGTTCGGAAATAATCATTTACCAGACAGAAGACGGCGTGACAAAAGTCAATGTTCGCTTGGATGACAACAGCGTTTGGCTTACACAAAACGACTTGGTGGAATTATTTCAATCGTCAAAATCGAATATCAGTGAACACATAAAACACATTTTTGAAGAAGGAGAACTGGATGAAACATCAGTTGTTCGGAAATTCCGAACAACTGCCCCTGACGGCAAAAGCTATAATGTAGCCTTCTATAACCTTGATGTGATTATTTCCATCGGATACAGGGTGAAGTCCCTGCGCGGGGTGCAGTTTCGAATATGGGCGACAGAACGGCTCAGGGAATATCTCGTCAAGGGCTTTACCATGAATGATGATCTCCTGAAACAAAACGGCGGCAGCGGATATTTTGAAGAACTACTCGAACGCATTCGTGATATTCGTTCCTCTGAAAAGGTTTTCTATCGGAAAGTTCTGGAAATTTACGCCACCAGTATTGATTACAATCCCAACACCGAGGCCACTAAGAAGTTTTTCCAGATTGTCCAGAACAAATTGCATTGGGTGGGTTATTGGTGTCACATCTTGATCAGTGATTAGCTATTGATCTAGAAGGCCGCTAATTGCATAGATCACTAATGAAAACAACGGTTCTATTTAGTTGATAAATATTAATGAAAGGTCATAAATAGATCCTTCCCCATTAACTTTTCGAAACTACTGGAAAGTTTTAAAAAACCGTTTAAAAAAAGAAGTCAGTGAGTCGGAGACAAAATGTAACCGACTGAAAATGGAAGCTGCGGATGGGAAACAATACCTGACCGATGCTGCTGATCCGGAAACATTGTTACGGCTTATTCAATCTGTACCCAGTCCCAAAGCAGAACCGATAAAATTATGGTTGGCAAAGTACCGGGCTAACAAATCGCTCGGCATATCTTCATGGGAAGGGATTTCTAATTCAAACCGCGAACACTTTACTGATTGAGCAGCCGCGCACATTGGAGGGGAAATGGACGAAAGAAAGCTTAAGAAAGCTAATGAAGAATTAGTAGCGTTACGCAAGCCAATACATAATGTAAATATCAGGCACAAGGAAAGTCTTAGTGCATTAGAAAAGATTGCTGTCAGGGTTACAGACTATGTCGGCTCAATGGGGTTTTTCCTAATAATATTTTTCTGGACCATATTATGGCTCGGTTGGAATACTCTTGCGCCAACAGATTCTCGGTTTGATCCTTTCCCCGCCTTCGTTTTATGGCTCTTTATCTCCAACATGATTCAGATATTTTTGATGCCTTTGATCATGATTGGTCAAAATCTTCAAGGCCGTCATGCCGAAAAAAGAGCAGAGTTAGATTTTGATGTGAACGTTAGAGCCGAAAAAGAGATTGAGATTATACTCATGCATCTGGAACATCAAAATGAACTTATTTTGAAAATTCTTGAAAATATTGAGAAAGGCAAAGCTGTTTGAAAAGTCATCAACACCGATATTGCCAGGAGAAGTTATTGGTTATAGTTGTCTAACACCTTCCTCACTGCAACAATAACCGGATGGGCTTGGAGGGATCACCTTCAATTGTGAAGCTCCCCGCCCACAGGGCGGGGCTTCCCGGAGTTTAATTTTGAATTTTAGATACATGCTTCTTGACCCCGCCTGCAGGGCGGGGCTTGCGAGGCATGAAACCGGTCAATTACATTTAATTAGCCCTTTTGTTTTTTCTCAACCTTCGCCCATTCATCCCGAAGCGTTACCGTCCGGTTGAAAACCGGTTTTCCCTTTGTTGTATCCGGATCTGCGCAGAAATACCCGAGCCGCTCAAATTGATATGTGCTCCCATATGCAGCCTGTGCAAGGCATGGCTCAACAAAGCAGTTCTTCAGCACTTCAAGGGATTGAGGGTTAATATATGTTCTGTAATCAGCATTCTCATCTTCCAGCGGATTTGCTTTTGTGAAGAGATGGTCATACAGACGCACTTCAGCAGGTACTGCATGTTGAGCCGATACCCAGTGAATGGTTGCCTTAACCTTGCGGCCGTCAGGCGCATCTCCACCGCGTGTCTGCGGGTCATAGGTGCAGCGCAGTTCAATGACATCCCCGGTCTTATCATCTTTCACCACCCCGGTGCAGGTAATGAAATAGGCATAGCGCAGGCGTATTTCACGCCCCGGAGCAAGCCGGTAATACTTGGGCGGCGGGTTTTCCCGGAAATCATCCTGCTCGATATAGATAACACGCGAGAAGGGAACTTTTCTGCTACCTGCGCCTGGGTCCTCCGGGTTATTAACGGCATCAAGCTCTTCAACCTGGCCTTCAGGATAATTTTCTATAACTACCTTCAGGGGCCGCAGCACCGCCATTACCCGGAGTGCCCGCTTGTTCAGATCCTGGCGGATGCAGTGCTCAAGCAGCGCTATGTCAACCATGCTGTCACGCTTGGCAACACCGATCGTCTCGCAGAAGTTTCTGATTGCCTCAGGCGTGTAGCCACGCCGTCTCAAACCGGCTAATGTTGGCATGCGCGGATCATCCCATCCGGCAACATGTTCTTCCTGCACCAGTTCAAGAAGCTTGCGCTTGCTCATGACCGTGTGGCTTAAATTAAGGCGGGCAAATTCAATCTGCTGCGAATGGCAGGCTACGGTTACCTGGTCAAGAAACCAGTCATACAGAGGCCGGTGGTCTTCAAACTCAAGCGTACAGATGGAATGGGTGATGCCTTCGATGGCATCAGAAAGGGGATGGGCAAAATCATACATGGGATAAATGCACCACGCGCTGCCGGTGCGGTGATGCTCCGCCCGCATGATGCGGTACATTACCGGATCACGCATATTGATATTGGGCGAAGCCATATCAATCTTTGCCCGAAGAGTGCGTAAGCCATCCGGAAATTCTCCTGCCCGCATCCGGGTAAACAGGTCAAGATTCTCTTCCTTCGAACGGTTGCGAAAGGGGCTGTCCTTGCCCGGCAAGGTAAACGAGCCGCGGTATTGCCTGGTATCATCGGGGCTCAAATCACAGACATAGGCCTTGCCGGCTTCTATGATCTGTATTGCATAGTCATAGATCTGCTCAAAATAGTCGGATGCATAGTACCTGCGGTCATCCCAGTCAAACCCCAGCCAGCGCACGTCTTCCTGTATGGATTCCACATACTCCACGTCCTCCTTGCTCGGATTTGTGTCGTCAAACCGCAGGTTGCACAGGCCCCTGTATTCTTTAGCAATGCCGAAGTTAAGGCAGATGGATTTTGCGTGGCCGATATGCAGATAGCCATTGGGTTCCGGCGGGAACCGGGTATGCACACGACTGTTATTTTTGTTTACCTTCAGATCTGCATCAATAATCTCACGGATAAAATCTCTGGAGGTAGCAGAATCTCTGGCATCATTTAAAATACTGGTACGGTCATTTTCATCTTTCGCTGTCATGGCATCATTTCCCCGATACGTATCAGATTACCAATTATCTTTTCTTGTGCTGCATCCCTTTTGTTTAAGCAATTATGAATACATAGCACATCATTACGTAAAAATAAACTGTAATGGCTGAGATTTAATCTAACAATTGATGTTTGCAATGCTAACTTAATCTGACATAACTACATTTTTGATTTGCAAATATGTATTGTGGGTGAATTGATCTGAAGGCTATACAAATAGCAGAAAGCTTCACTTTTAGATTTTAGATGTAACCATTATATTTAGTAACATGAAGTTCACCGGCGCGGCCCGGTGGGGAGGTAGGGACGTGGGAGAAGATAGGCGAGTAGGGACTGCGGGCTGGGCGCCTCCCAGTAAAAAGACGTGACAGCCCTACTGGTCGTCACGGCAGCAGATTTATATTTTATCAGCTCTGCGGCAGGGCATTATTTGGGATGTATGTTGGCCTTATACTGATCTTTCGTTATCTCCATGACTTCGGATTGCGGCAGTGTCACCTTGGTTTTTGAGACTTCATCCTTGAACTGGATTACGCCGTTGCCTCGGTTGTGGATATCTTCAGTGTAATAGACCTTGCCCGAGGCCGGATCCATGACCTTGTAGTAACTTGCGCACCCGGAAACGGCAAATATGAAAAAAAACGCCAGACAATACAGCACAAACCTTTTTTTCATTTCTATTTCTCCTTTCCTGTATCGTGGTTGACTGTTGTTTATGCAAAACCAGCAGCCCCCCGCATATATTGATAGGAACTCGCTTAGGGATGGATAGAATATAAAATAGGTTTGATTGCGTGTCAATGCAAATATGGACGCAATATGCAGGATCGGTCGGTGCGGGCCAAAACAGCGGGCTCGCGGGATATAGTATGGTACCCTATCTCTGGTGGCGCGGCCTATCGATCTAAGATTCCACGTTACTTGTCATATGTTGTATCAAAGAAAGATATAGTAAAAGTGTAGCTTACGCCATATGTTGTGGTGGGCATTAACCGCTGAACAGTGCAGACTATGTGTCATAAGCGAGAGTAATGGTCAGCCCAATTTCATTATAGACTTGCTGTGGTAATATGCCATTGTCCAATAAAGTAGCTATTCACGGGCTCACACCAGTGGTCTTCTGTAAATAGTTGAAATCACCATAAGCTGATAAGCAACTTAGCTCATGAGCTGATGAGCTTA
>CAIYCZ010000551.1 GCA_903924805.1 uncultured delta proteobacterium
GCAAAGGCGCAAAGTAAAATTTATTGTATTATCATATCCCTCTTTTTTATCTACTTGCTTTCCCTCCTGTTTGCCTTTTATTACCTCTGCTTATCAAAAAGGAAATTCCTATACATTTTAATTACGTGGCGTACTGCACAACTCTCTTTATTTTCAAGAAAGCTTCAGCTGGCACATGGTACCCTCATCTGCTGCTGCATGAAATTCAATTATCACCAGGTGGTATTAACCGAATCAGCAAGGGTTCCCATGGTCGTCGGCACATTTGGTGTGGGGGTAAGGTTAAACGTAAAGGTGCTGCTTCCAATGACAATCGTCACCGAAGTGGCTGCGGCTGCTCCCACCGTTGCGCCCTGGACCTGAGATGCAGTAACAATATCCCCCATGGTAAATGTCCCTGAGGTGTTGCCGACTACTTTCTGGGCAAACAGTATGGCATTTGCTGACCTGAGAGAGCCAAGAATTCCCCGCGCCGTTGCATTTACCGCGTCCTGCCGCAGGTCTATGTACCGCGGTATAGCTACCGCAGCAAGAATCCCGAGGATAACGATTACTATGATCAGTTCGATAAGAGTAAATCCTTTTTGTCTTTTAAGCATGGTCCACCCCCTTGTTAAAGAATTTAAAACATAATACAATATAAACCAATTATTTATAAAATGCTATATCACTATAGCACGGCCATGTCAAAATTCTTTTTTCATGTCCTGGCAAATTTTGTCATATCCCACATGGGTAAAAAAATCGCCAGTGCAAAAAACAGAACCATAATACCCAGGAATACGGTCAATACGGGTTCTATATACGTTGCAAGACGCTTTGTCTCGTTTTCCACCTCCATGTCATAATACTTTGATACCTTGCGCAGCGTTTCATCGAGCATTCCGGATGTCTCTCCCACTGATACCATCTGAATCACCAGCGGGGTAAAGAAGCTAAACTGTTTCATAGGCTCTGCAAGGCCGCTGCCTCTATTAACACTTTCCCGCAGGGTATCAATTGCCTGGGAAATCACCACATTGCCGATGGTCTGTGCGGTAATCTGCAGGTTTTCGATTATGGGAAGCCCGCTCTGGTTGAGAAGCCCCAGGATATTGGTAAAACGGGACAGCGCCGCTTTGAGAAACAGCTGCCCCAGGATAGGGGTTTTTATCTTGAGCATATCCCACCTGTGCTTGCCCCCGGCCGTCCTGATATACCACATAAAAAAAATGCTCACGGCAATCATGCCTGCCAATAAAAACATCCAGTAACTCTGGACCAGGGCATTCAGACCGATGAGAATTCTGGTCGGGAGAGGCAGTTCAACTTTAAACTGTTTGAAAATGATCACAAAGCGCGGGACCACAAATCCAACAACTACTGCAAATGCCATGCCCAGCGCTGTCAGCACCAGCTTGGGATAGCGCATGGCTGTTTTAACTTTTTCCCTGGTTTCAGCTTCATGTTCTGCTATTTCAGCAATGCGCCTGAAAATCTCTTCCAGCTTTCCCGAGGCTTCTCCTGCCCGTACCATATTTATATATATCTCGGGAAGTATTTTAGAATGCTTATCAAGGCTCTCCGAAAAACTGCTCCCTCCTTCAATATCGCGCCCGGCCTGCTCAATGATTGCTCTAAACGGGCTGTTCTTTATCGAGGGGGCAATAGTCCTCAGGCAATCAAGAAGCGGGATCCCGGCACCTATGAGGGTGGAGATCTGGAAGGTGAAAAAAATTATCTCTTCAGGAGGGATACTGCGGACAAATAACTCGGACACATTAAAGAATACCGATGGGGGCTGTTCTTTTATGGAAATCGGTATATACCCGAGAGATTCAAGCTGCGCACCCGCCAGGTCAACCGTTGCTGCTTCAACGGTACCGTTGATCGCATTACCCTTTTCATCCCGCGCTTTATACTGATAAACTGCCATCAGTTTTTCCCATACACCACTAAGGATTAACCCTCTTTACCTCTTTACCGTATATGCTTCTGTATCATGGCAAGAAGGGTATCCATGTCAAACGGTTTGGTTATATACCCATCTGCTCCGGTCTCAATCCCTAAAACACGCTCGGCATCCTGGGTCTTTGCCGTCAGCATAATAATGGGGATATGCTGATACTTTTCATCAAACTTTAAAAGACGGGAGACTTTGTAGCCGTTCATTTTAGGCAGCATGATATCAAGAATAATAAGGCTCGGGTTTTCAGTGCGGGCTTTTTTCAGTGCCTCTATGCCATCCCCTGCAGATATGCATTCGTAGCCCTCCTGCTTCAGCCGGAAACTGACGGTATCAACGATATCGTTTTCATCATCAACAATGAGAATTTTTTTATTTTGCATCTTCGTCTCCCTTTGCATGAGCTAATGCTTTTTTGAAAAGTTCGCGCTGATTTTCAGCATCGTTGGGATAGCTTGCAACGCCAAATCTGAACTGCAGATTGCAGCTCAGGCTTTTGCTCAGTTCATCCAAAACCTGAGCGGTGTGCTGTTTTATTCTCCGGCAAATAATCTCTGCTCCCTGTTTCTCGGTTTCACAGATAACCACCAGTATTTCCCCTTTTTTATGAGATACAAAAACATCTGCCGTGCGGTACAGAGAATCTTTTACCGAGCGTTCCACTTTCTCAAGAATGAGCTCAGCCCGCTCCTCCCCGTTATGTTTAAGAATGGCTTTAAAGTTTTCAATCATAATAATTATGAGTGACAGAAAGCACTGATTTTTTCTGGCCCGTTCCACCTCCCGGTCAAGCAGCAGCCGCAGCTGGGGATCCCTGCGCTCCCCTTTATAGGTGGGAAGGGTGAAACAGAATTTACTCCCCGCCGGCACATTATCTTCAACGTGGATAGTTCCGCCGTGCCGCTCAACAAGCTTTTTGACAACAGCAAGCCCCAGTCCGGATCCTTCTTCCCGCACTTCGATTGCTCTTTTTATCCGGTAAAACTTATTAAATATGAGCTCCCGCTTATCCTCGGGAATGCCAATACCGGTGTCTGCAATCGTGACCTCAACCATATGCTGGTCATAGCCGTCCCGCGCATGAGTCATCACTTCCCGGGCGGATACGCTAATGGAGCCTCCATCGTCTGAATACTTCAGCGCATTTTCAACCAGGTTAACAAAAATCTGCTCTACTTTTGAGGCATCGGCAAGGATGTGGGGAAGATGGGGCGGAAGGTCGACACCCAAGGATATCTTTTTCCCCGCAGCCCGCTCTTTAAGTTCCTCGATAACGGGATAGACTATCTCATCAAGGGTATGCTCCATGAATTGAAACGATACCTTATTAAGTTCAATTTTTGACAGGTCCAGATAATCATTGACTAATGTGGAAATACGGTTGGCATTACGCATGGCAATGTGCAGGAAGTTCTCCTGTTTAGGAGTTGTCTCACCTGCACCCTTTCTGATAAGAATATCAAGGGCATTTTTTAAGGAGGTGAGGGGATTGCGGAGTTCATGGGAGGCAATAGTGACAAAATCCGTCTTCAGATCTTCTGCCTGTTTCAGCATCGAGAAGCTCCGGAAAAAAAGCACCGCCCCTCTTTTCCCCCGGGATATAAAAAGGGGGTGTACGGAAACATAGTACATGGAACCATTGATGGGGACTTCCCGTTCCCCATCTTCAGTAAAACTGAGAGGATTAAAAGACAGGACGTGCAACAGCATTTCATAAAATGAGGAGGCGGGTTTACTGGTGCGCAATAGCTCCCGGGCTGCCGCATTTATAAAACGCGGCGCTCCCGTTTCATCCATGATGACAAGCGCGTCAGGGGTAGCCTCCAGCGCTTTATGCATCAGCTCAATATCTAACGGCACCAGAGAGATCGGTTGATTCATAACCAGTTACCCGGATATGCCGGGCCTCTCATATTTCCTTTTAATGTCATTCAGTTTATTTATATAGTCTTTCCTGTAGAGGAGCCCCTTCTGTCCCTCAATATCATCCAGTACCGATGCGATGTGCGGACGAATATCAATTCCGTATTTATTGAGGCCCTGCTCGTTTGCCGTGTCCAGGATGAGCACACCGTAATAGAGCGCCAGCGTCCGTACCCTTAATTCCCTCCGCGCCAGATAGGAATGCCCGGCAATGGTATTGATAAAAAAACTGGCATAGTCATAGAGCGCCTCAGGGGAAAGCCGTATCGTATCTTTTTCAGCACACTGCTCCCGGGGATTTATCCATTCAAAAAACAGTTTTAACGTCGGCTCCATAATCTCTGCTTCACCGGATACTATGGCGATAATTAATTTAATATCCTTTTCTCCAAGCACCCGGTAAAAATAGGCAATATTTCTCATGAGCACATACAGGTCCTGCGTCTCGCCGCTTATCACGGGTCGTGACGTTTCAAGCAGTCCTGCAACCTTTATAAAATGCTCATGGGCGCTGCCGGTAATTGCCAGGCCTTTTAAATAGCCCTTCTGGTCAAGGTAGTTGAAGAACTTGAGGGCCCGGGCATTCAGCTCCTTGCAGCTATCCTCTTTCTGCTGGGGAGCACTCTGCGGCAGTTTGCCAAACGCTTCGCTCAGTTTCTCTTGAGGAACTGCGGGCGCTGTCTTTTGTATCTCCTCCTTAAGCGCGGTAATCTCTTTTTCAAGCTGCTGGGTCTTCTCCTGCCAGACCTTCTTTTCTTCTTCAACAACAGGCTGCGAAACTTTCTCTACAATAGCTTCCCGTGAAAAATAGAGCGCCCCTATGACAGAAGCTGCTACTATAATGAGAACTATAAAAAATATTTTTTTCATCGTTTCATAAACCTCAGAGCAAACGAAGTGCATGAGGTGCGGAGTTGGAGAATTATGGGGTTGAAAATATATAAAGACAAAAACTCCGCAACTCTTTAATTACTGAATATTGTCGAGCACCATGATCTTGATCTCTGTCATCTCTTCTATGGCATATTTTACACCTTCCCTGCCAAACCCTGAGTTCTTAATACCACCATAGGGGAAATTATCAACCCTAAAAGTAGGCACCTCATTAATCATCACGCCGCCTACCTCAAGTCTGTTGAATGCCTGCAGCACCTTTTCTATGTCCCGCGTAAACACACCTGCCTGGAGGCCGTAGAGAGAATCATTCACCGCGTTGATGGCTTCAGAAAAATCTCTGTAGGAGAATAGAACCGTCACCGGAGCAAATAGTTCACGGCTCACGCATCGGACCTGCTTCGGGACCCGGGCAAGCACGGTTGGCTGATAAATGGACCCCTCATAATATCCGCCGGTAAGAACCTGTCCGCCCTGCCCTTGTGCTTCTTCAATCCATTCATGAACCCGCCTGACCTCTTTTTCCTCAATCAGAGGCCCCACATCAGTTTCTCCTGAGAGAGGATCACCGGTCTTTAAACCCTTGACCTTTTCTACAAACCGTCCGGTAAAAACCTTGTACACTTCCTCGTGAATATATATCCTCTGCACTGATATGCAGACCTGCCCCGCATTGACATAGCCTCCCATAACACACCGGTCTACGGCCCGGTCCAGGTCGGCATCGGGCTCAATAATCACACCGGCATTCCCGCCCAGCTCCAGCGCGACCTTTTTCTTCCCGGATTTTTTCTTAAGCTCCCACCCCACATCAGGGCTTCCGGTAAAACTTATCATTTTTATTCTCTCATCATCAATGAGAGTTGCGGCAGTATCCGGCGTGCAGGGGATAATATTAACCACTCCCGCTGGCATGCCCGCTTCCATCAAAAGCTCTCCAAGCTTGAGAGCGGTCAGGGGGGTGAAGGAAGAGGGCTTGTGCACAACCGTATTTCCTGCTGCAATAGCCGGCGCTATCTTGTGGGCGACAAGATTCAGCGGAAAGTTGAACGGAGTGATGGCAAGAATGGGGCCGATGGGGAACCGGCGGATTATGCCGACCCTGTTTCCTGCATCGGGAGAAATATCAAGAGACAGCACCTCCCCTTCAATCCTTGAAGCCTCTTCTGCTGCCAGTTGAAAAGTGGTTGCTGAGCGTGCCACCTCGGCCTTAGCAGCCTTTATGGGCTTGCCGGATTCCAGGGATATGGTCCTGGCAAGGTCTTCACTGTCTCTGGTTATGAGATCAGCTGTCTTTCTTAAAATATCTGACTTTTTGTATGATGCCATGTTCCGGGTATGAGCAAAAGCATCCCATGCTGCCTGAACGGCGTTTTGTGCCTCAACAGCCGAGGCTCTGCAGACTTCAGCAATCACCCCGCCATTGTATGGATTTTTTACCTGAATGGTATCTCTTGTCTCAACCCATGTATTATTAATAAGCAGTGCATGCCGCTTCATACGTGTTCTCCTGTCATGCAATTTAAAAAATATAATACCATTAGTCAAATTGTATTTTTATAAAAACACGTAATCTGCCTATGGCAGCATTCGGCTGGCATGCTTAATTTTTATGCAACACTATCAGTGACATGGCTGCGTAAGTAAATAAACCGGAGAGAAGATTCCTGTCCGTTAGTTTTTGCAGCAGGGGAAGGAATTCTTTAAGGGGAACAGGTGAAAGCGGATGTTTCAAATAAAATACGGGGCCGGGTGATGAAATCATAAAAAAATGGAGTTCCCCTGTCGTTACATGAGAACTCCATTTTAGGGGGATAAACGAGGATCAGGCCATCATCTTTTCAATATTGTCCTTGTTAAAACGCCACGATCCACCAACCCTGAAACCGGGAATCGCGCCATCCTTGGCAAGCTTATAGACAGTTATCTTGGACAGCTTTAAATAGTCTGCCACTTCATCTGCTGTCATTATTGAGGTTTCTGAATTCAGGTCTTTGTTCTTTCTTCTCATATCTACAATCTCCTTTCGAAAACTTTTATAACCCTCAGTTTTTAAACATGTATAACATAAAAATAAATAGCTGTAAAGATTAATTTTTACCTTCTACATCTTTGTTTTATTCATACCTTTTATTACTATTCGGTATAAAATAAAATAGTTATGATAAATTAATAAGATACAAATTAAAAACGGTTTCAGTATCTGCGCTATTAATTTAGTTTATTGAAGCTGTATTAGTGTTAATACAGTTAAACAGGCCAATTATTTCATATCCTAATAATACTAATACATTTTTTCTTTGAGTCTTCTCCAAAATGAGCGGGTGAGCACAAACAGTGTGAGCGTCTCTTTTTATTTTTGTGCCGGAATCCTGCCGACAAGAAGCACAACCCTCAGTCCGCCATGACGTAAAAGATACTCGCGCGTATTTCTGAAGGGTATTTTTTTAAGGAGCTCCCGGTTCGGAACAAGCAGGGCAAACTTCCATCCCGCATATACCTCCTGTAACCGCTCACAGATTTCTCTAAAAAGTTTTTCGACTTCGCTTTGCGTTCCGATGCGCAGACCGTAGGGAGGATTCAGGACCACTAATCCTTTTTGTGCGGTAAGCTCTGCGGGAAAAAGCTGGAAGAAGTCTTTACCCATGACCTGCACGGTATCTGCAAGGTCATAGCGCTCCACGCACTGCTTGAGCTCTGTGCAGACTTTTTCATCCTTGTCAGAGGCAAAAATCTGCGCTGGCGCGCTGGTGGTAATGGCAGCCTGACACTGTTTCCTCATATACTGCCACCGCTCTGGCCTGAAACCTGGCCATCCCATGAAGGCAAAGTCCCTGAACCAGCCGGCAGGAATATGTTTACGTATCATGGCAGCTTCAAGTGAAAACGTTCCTGAACCGCACATGGGGTCAATCAGCGGCTCTTTTTCCGCAAACTCTGCAAGCCTGAGTATCTCTGCTGCAATGGTTTCGCGAAGCGGCGCAGCAGCACGGTGGCTTTTTATGCCGCGTTTGTGGAGGAGCTCTCCGCTGCTGTCAAGAGAAACCGTACACTGATCATCAACAATGCGCACAAAAATCTGCTGCTTGTTTGGGTGTGCCTCATGTGTGTGAGGCATCTCGGAGGCAGACGCATCAAGGTGTTCTATAACTTTTTTTTCAAAAATCTCACCGACAGCATCCGAATGATACAGTCTTGAGTGCCGTGAGCTCACGTTTATGGTGATATCACACCCCCGGAGAAGATATAATTCCCAGGAAATCTGCGCTATTTTCTGTTCCAGCTTATGGAAATTTGTTGCCTTGAAACGGGTAATCCTCATGAGGATGCGATTTGCCAGACGGAGATGCAAATTTGCCAGATAGCAGTCATGCAGCCGGCCTTTAAATTCTATACCGCCGGCAACAATGGAAGCCTCTCTGCAGGAAAGCGGCAGCTGCATAAGCTCATCAAAACAGAGCTGCTCAAGCCCGGGTGCAGTCACAACAAAAAACTCCCTGACCGGGCTGATTACGTGTCTCTTGATTCGCTTGTCAAGTGCAGTCAGTAAGACCATGGTAATTTCAATATACTGGAATTTTGGATTAGAGACTTTAAGGTGTAAAGTGTAAGGTGAAATGTGTAACGTGTTTTACTTTTCACTTTTCACGTTCCACTTTTCACTCTTTTCGCGTTACGAGTCACGTTCAATTGTTTCAATCTGCTCATGAACCCGCGTCCACTCCTCATACCGTGCTTTAATTCGTGACGTGATTTCCCGGTATTCAATGTTTATGGATCGTGCGGTCTCCTCATCCTCATAGGTCTTCTGGTCTGCAAGCGCTGCTTCAATAGCGGCCCTCTTCTGCTCGCTCAGGCTAATTTCCTGTTCAAGATTCTCCAGAGCACGCTTCAGGGGTTTGAGCATACGGTAGCGCTCCTGCCGCTTTTCTGCTTCTTCGCGCTTGCGCAGTTTTTCACGGTGCTGGCTGCCCTTTTTCTGTATTATGTGGCCTGAAGTATCACGGAGCTGGTACCGGTCCTGCTGCTCTGTATGCAGCTTTTCGAGGTAATCATCCACACTCCCGAGCATAACACGCAGCGCACTGTCTTTAACGTCTATCACCTTAGCAATCAATGGCTCAAGGAAATCCCTGTCATGAGAAACAATCACATAGGAGCCGTTAAAGTTATGGAGTGCCTGCTGGAGGACTGCTTTTGATTGCATATCAAGATGGTTGGTGGGCTCATCAAGGATGAGAAAATTTGCCTTCAGGAGAAGCATCCTGGCAAGGGCGAGCCTGCTCTTCTCACCTCCTGAAAGCACTGCAACTTTTTTAAATACATCATCGCCGGTAAAAAGAAAACTCCCCAGAAGGGTGCGCAGACGCACGCCGCTCTCGTTTCCTGCAACTCCTTCAACCGTCTCCAATACTGTTTTGTGGGGGTCGAGCTCGTCAGCCTGGTGCTGGGCAAAATATGAGACCGCTCCATTGTGCCCGAGAGTACGGGTTCCTGCCTGAAACGGCTCAAGCCCTGCCATAATGCGCACCAGTGTTGATTTCCCGGCACCGTTGACGCCAAGCAGTGCGATCTTATCGCCCCGGTCAATTTTAAGCGACATGTCCTCAAATACGCAAAGGCTTCCGTATGACTTGTAAATATTTTTCAGCTCCAGCACAACGCGTCCTGAGGGCTGGGGCTGGGGAAAGTTAAATACTATTTCTTTTTCCTCATCCTCAATTTCCACAAGCTCCATCTTATCAAGCATTTTCAGACGACTTTGTACCTGTCGCGCTTTTGTCGCCTTATAGCGAAACCGCTCAACAAACTGCATGGTCTGTTTGATACGCTGCTGCTGGTTTCCATGTGCTGCTTCCGTGACAACCCGGCGCTGGGCTTTCTCCTTCAGGTAAAATGAATAATTGCCGCTGTATTCAGAAAGCTTACCCAGAGAAATCTCAATGGTTCTCTCAACCAGGGTGTTCAGAAACCGCCGGTCGTGGGAGACAAGCACGATTGACCCCTCGTATGACCGCAGGTATGCTTCAAGCCATTCCAGGGATTCAAGGTCGAGATGGTTGGTTGGCTCATCAAGCAGCAGTATGGCCGGCTCCCGGAGCAGATGCTTTGCAAGCTCAATCCTCATCTGCCAGCCGCCGCTGAACTCGTCGGTCATCCGGCTGAAATCACGCTCGCTGAATCCAAGGCCGGACAGTATCTGCTTTACCCTGGTCTCAATGCTGTATCCCTCGCGATGTTCAATATGATGCTGGATTTTTCCAAGCTCTTCCAGCAGTTCATGCAAGGCCGCAGACTGAGGATCCCCGTCTTCAGTCAATACTGCAATTTCCCTGTTGATACCATCTATTCTCTGCTGAAGAAGCAGCACATCATCAAAAGCAGTGGCAGCTTCATCAAGGAGTGTTTTTCCCCGGTGATACACGCCATCCTGCGGCAGATACCCGACGGTATTTGAGCGGGACTGGCTGACCCGCCCGCTGTCGGATTCAATCTGGCCAACCATGATTTTCATCAAAGTTGTTTTACCTGACCCGTTTGACCCTACAATGGCAAGCCGCTCCCGGTCTCCGATATACAGGGACACGTCCTTGAAAAGATATTCTCCGCTGTAGTGCTTGGATATGTTATTTAATGAAATCAATGATAGAACCTGTGGGGTTCAGGGTTAGGGGTTCTGTTTAGGGGTTTTAATTTGAAACTATAAACCTGAAACTACAAACTATAAACTCCCTTTTTTAAAACGGCGACGGCGCATCAATGAAGACGGCAGGCAGGCCCAGCTTTTTCTGCAGATGCTCTCCCAGTGCCTGCGGGCCAAACCGCTCAGTGCTGTAGTGGCCTCCATAAAAAACATTCAGGCCGAGTTCCTGTATGAGGTAGTAGGCGCCGTGTTTCGGCTCCCCGGTAACAAACAGGTCTATATTTTTATCATGCAGTTCGCTGATGAGGTCTGGATCACTGGCAGAGCCGGAAACTATACCAACAGAACGTATTTCTTTCGGCCCGAACTGGAGCAGGGCGTTACCTGTGCCAAGAACAGTTTCCAGGTCTTTTGCAACCTGAGAACAGGGCTTTGGCTTTTTCAGCTTTCCCTTCATGCCAATAAGCTGACCATGGTACCGGGCAAAAGGCTCAATGTTGCTGAGGCCGATCTTCCGTGCAATCTGAGCATTGTTTCCCACTTCAGGATGGGCATCAAGCGGCAGGTGCACTGCATACAGGGCAATATCTGCCTTGATGAGGGCGCTGATACGCTGATATATGTTGCCGGTGAGAATAAACGGCCGCCCCCAGAACAGGCCGTGATGAACAATAAGCATGCTGCAGCCGGCTTCAGCCGCCTTCGCTATAGATTCCAGGCATGCATCAACAGCAACGCCTATCTTTTTCACTCTTCCGCTGTTTTCCACCTGCAGGCCGTTTGCCGCATCATCATGGAAATCAGCAAGCTTCAGGTAATTGTCCAGGTACGATGTAATCTTCTTTAGGTCCATATTTTTCAATCCTTAAAATCCATGCAAAAATCCTACCCAGCCTCCCTTTAAAAAGGGAGGAGCTTCCCCCTTTTTTAAAGGGGGATTGAGGGGGATTTACAATTTAACCCATAACACGCAATGGTCTTTAAGTTAACGTATCTCAAATTCACCTATCCGTCAATATACATGCGAGTCAAGATAATAAATACAATTTTTATATTCATCTTTAGGATAAAATTCCATTAAGATTAAATCTTCTCGGTTGTAAAAATATTGTTTTACATAATTAAAAATTGCGTATATCTTTCCTCTACGGATAAAAAAGTTAATTTATAGCAACGGGATATATTCCAATGAAAGTCTCTCCTAATATTCGAAAAAAACTAGGTATCAAGAAGCGGACAAAAATCACATTCAAGGAGCAAAACGGCAAACTTATAATTCATCCGCTCAACAAAAGATACTTTGAGATCCTTGCTGGTATTCTTGGAACTGATGGTGACATGCTTAGCTCACTTATGGAAGATAAGAAGTGGGAGCGTAAATTATGAAGGCAATAAAATTGAATAATTAAGTGACAAC
>CAIYCZ010000552.1 GCA_903924805.1 uncultured delta proteobacterium
AGCATCAATTCTTTTACGGTAATTTTCAAATTCTTCTATAGTAAGGGGCAAAATATCAGGAAGAAGAAATATTTAAAAGAGAAAATATAAAACTTAAATATAGTAATTTTGTTCATCCTATATATCATCAACTTTGGCATGGCTTTGTCCCAAATCTATCAATAATTGATGTACTTTTTAATTGCGGGAAACAAACAAGGAACCTTTTGAACGTTGTTGAAGAGTAGGATAACTATCTAGTATGATGATGCGCGATTTGGTTTGCAATTATTGATGACAAATTGCTTATTAAAGTGATATAAATATTGATGCTATACGCCATACGTTTCATGATAATTTTCCTGATGCCGCTCTGAGCGAGGGAAAGAGTCTTTTTAATACAATGTGAAGGGAAGCAGACTATGACAAAAGTCGCAGTTATCGGTTCAGGATACTGGGGAAAAAATCTGGTTAGAAATTATTATAACCTTGGTGCTTTAAAAACGGTATGTGACCGCAGTCCTCAAATTTTAAAAAACATTCAAGCGACCTATCCGGGAATCACAATTACCACAAACTACGAAGAAGTTATCCGGGACGAGGAAATCAAGGGCATTGTAATAGCACTCCCCGCAGAACTCCATTTTGAATTTGCCGAGAAGGCCCTGCGGCACGGTAAGGACGTGTTTGTTGAAAAACCCCTTGCGCTGCAGCTGGATCAAGCCGCACAGCTTTGTGATAAGGCTGAAAAGGGTAATTGTGTTTTGATGGTTGGACATCTTCTCCGCTACCACTCAGCTTTTATTAAGCTGCAGGAGCTTACGGTGAGTGGCATGCTTGGGCGAATTCAATATATATATTCAAACCGGCTAAGCCTGGGCAAAATACGGCGCGAGGAAAATACGCTGTGGAGCTTTGCTCCGCATGATATTTCTATGATACTTGCCCTGTGCAACGAGATGCCTGATTTTGTGTATGCCCGCGGCGCCAATTATCTTCACAAGGGGCTTGCTGACGTAACAACAACCCATCTTTCATTCCCCAGCGGCGTTAACAGCCATGTTTTTGTATCCTGGCTGCACCCTTTTAAAGAGCAGAAGCTTGTTGTTGTTGCCGATAAAAAAATGGCAGTTTTCGAAGATACCCAGCCGTGGGATAAAAAAATTACATTGTATCCCCATCAAATTTCCTGGCTGGATGGGGCACCCGTGCCGCAGAAGGCTGAGCCGGAATATGTGCCGGTTGAACAGTCCGAGCCTTTGCATGCTGAGTGCAAACATTTTCTGGAGTGCATTGATACCAGGAAAACACCGGTGACAGACGGCTGCGAAGGTATGAGGGTGCTGCAGGTTCTGGCTATGGCCCAGAAGTCGCTTGAGATTAAAACCACTTTGTCAGTAGTCGGCACGGCTGTGCCTGAGATAGAAAGGCCATACTTTGTGCATCCCTCGGCGTATGTTGATGAACCCTGTGCAATCGGCAAGGGAACCAAAGTTTGGCACTTTGCTCATATATTAAAGAATGCGCGGATCGGTGAAAATTGTATTATCGGGCAGAATGTGAATATCGCTAGTGATGTCCAGATCGGTAACAATGTAAAAATTCAGAATAATGTTTCTGTCTATACCGGCACCATCGTCGAAGACGATGTGTTCCTCGGGCCATCCTGTGTTTTGACCAATGTTAAAAATCCACGATCTCAAGTCAATCGCCACGCTCTTTATGAAAAGACCGTACTGAAACGGGGCGCAACCATTGGGGCAAATGCAACTATTGTGTGCGGGATAACCATTGGCCGCTATGCATTTATTGCCGCAGGCGCGGTTGTTGCGGGTGATGTGTCAGACTATGCGCTGATGGCTGGGGTACCCGCCCGGAGGATCGGGTGGATCAGCAGGCATGGGGTGAAACTGCCCAAGCCGGACAAAAAGGGTTTTATGGTATGTCCTGAGAGCGGTCTTCGTTACGCGCTGGCAAAACCCGATAGGCTTACGTGTGTTGATCTTGACGAGGAGTCGCCACTGCCTGAACATATGCGAGTCGGCGATCAGTCGTACGATTCTTTTAAAAACAAGAAGAAGTAAACTTTTTGAAAGGAGCCTGTATGCAGTTTGTAGACCTGGCAAAGCAGCTTGAAGCCATTCGCGGCACTGTTGAGAAAAGAATCAAAACGGTACTTGATCATGGAAATTTTATCCTCGGTCCCGAGATTAAAGAGCTGGAAAAGAAGCTGGCTGCTTTTGCCGGGGTAAAACACTGCATTTCATGCTCGAGTGGTACTGATGCGATACTGCTACCGCTTATGGCAAACAATGTCGGGCCGGGACACGCAATATTTACCACGCCTTTTACCTTTATCGCAACGGCTGAGGTGATATCTCTTTTAGGGGCAACACCGGTCTATGTTGATATTGATCCTGACACTTTTAACATCGATCCTGCAAAGCTTCGCCAAGCAATTCAAGATATTAAAAACAATAAAAAACCGACCCCGCAATTTCCCGATGGGCTGCTACCGAAGGGGATTATCGCCGTTGATCTTTTCGGCCTGCCGGCTGATTATGATGCAATTAATGCCATTGCACGGGAGCATGCCCTGTTTGTTATTGAGGATGCTGCCCAGAGTTTTGGCGGCATGTATAAAGGGAAAATGGCGGGGAACCTTGCTGATGCTGCCGCGACCAGCTTTTTTCCTGCAAAGCCCCTGGGGTGTTATGGAGACGGCGGGGCGGTCTTAACTAATAATGACTCGCTTGCTGATGTCGTAGAATCTCTGAGGGTACATGGCAAGGGGCAGCACAAGTATGATAATATCAGGATCGGGATCAACGGCCGCCTTGATACAATTCAGGCCGCGATATTGCTTGCAAAGCTGGAGGTTTTTGGGAAAGAGCTTGAGCAGCGACAGGAGGTTGCAGCCCGCTATTCCGAAGGACTTAAAAACGCGGTGAAGGTGCCGCATGTGCCCCCGGGGTACAAGTCTGCCTGGGCTCAATATTCAGTTGTCAGCGAAAGAAAAAAGGAACTGATGACACGGTTGCAAAGTGCGGGGATACCAACCGCTGTTTATTACCCCCGGCCGCTGCACCTGCAGACAGCATTTTCTTCTCTGGGTTATACTGAGGGGAGCATGGCGGTTTCGGAGAAGGCATCAGACACCATTTTCAGCCTCCCGATGCATCCGTATTTGAGCACGCAGGATCAGGACAGGATTATTGACTGTATCATAAAGTAATCCTGGTGACAGGACTCACTTTATATGTTTGATGGTTTAGCAAGTTGTTGAAAAAGTGGTTTTTCACAGGCTGGTCAAAAACATTCAGATGCAAGGCGCACGAAATAACGAGGAGTGAGGCGTACGTCACGGTACGCCGTAATGACGAGGGATGAGCGCAACGCAGCAGATGGGTGTTTTTCAACAGCCTGTTAGTAATAATCCCATGTCACCCTTAATGAAACGAAGAGTTTCTCAGCCTGTTACGCCTAACCCGGACAAGCCGGAACCAAAGTTAACCGCAAAGACTAAAAAAGAAACAAAGAAGATTGAAT
>CAIYCZ010000553.1 GCA_903924805.1 uncultured delta proteobacterium
GGGCGAGCATGATGCGCCTTGACATAAAGCTGCAGTCAAAAGCCGCCCTTGCTGACGTGGACACCAAGCTGGAGGGGCATTCCTACGGGTACGGGTTCAACCTGGCTTTCCACTACCGGCCGGTTCACTGGATGTCCGTCGGATTCCTCTACCGGAGCAAAGTGAAACATACTGCTCATGGCGACACAGAGTTTCTGCCCCCGGATTCTTTGAAAAGGATATTTCCCGATGGCAGAATTTCGGCTGACGTGACGCTTCCCGATGAGTACTTTTTCGGTATTGCGTTCAGGCCTTTTGAACGGCTGACAGTAGAAACAGACGCTATAATGACCCGCTGGCACAACTTCAAAAAGATGACGATAGAATTTACAGATCCTGTTGCAGGAATGGATGAAGTTACCAAGCAGAAGAACTGGCGGGATGTATGGCGCTATCAGATAGGCCTTGAGTATCGGCTGGCAGAGTGGGTGGATGCGCGGCTCGGATATGCCTATGACAATCAACCAACTCCCGGGGGAACGGTGGACTACCTGGTTCCGCCCGATAACGACCGCCAGCTGTTCAGCTTCGGGTTCGGATTCCACATCCAAAAGGTGACAGCGGATGTTTCATACACGTACCTTTTGAGCAAGGACCGGAATGTTGATAAGCGCCCGGCTGATGGCGTGCTGGACGGCAGGATGCATGACTCAATTGCCCACCTTTTCGGGATAACAATCGGGTACAAATTTTAAAGACATAGCAGGCCGGTAAAAAACCACTTTTTCAACAACCTGATAGAGAGTTTAGTGCCCCAAGGAAAGCCGCTCAGCTAAAAAGCGCGGCAGGCCGGCTGCAAGAATCTTCTGCTGTGCAGTTTGCATGTCATAGGGAACCCGGATGAGCGTGTATTTCCTGGTCTCGGTATCATACAGGCCGTATGATGAGAGAGGATTGCCGTCCCGCGGCTGACCGACGCTCCCGATATTTATAATATAGCGCACATCTTTTTTTACCGGGATGGTAGAAGTCATCTCAGCAGAAATTTTATTGGCGCGGTCTTTGACAAAGATTACCGGGCTGTGAGAGTGGCCTATGAAACATAGCGGCGTGGGACAATCTGCAAAGCTTCTGACGGCAGCAGCCATTGATAAAACATAATCCCACAGCTCGGGATGGTATGGCGTGGAATGGACAAAGAAAATATCATCCATGACGCCATGCAGGGGAAGTGAAGAGAGAAACAGCGTATTTTCACGGGTGAGCTCATGTGTTGTCCAGAGAAGCGCATCCCGTGCATTGGGGTTGAAATAGCTGATATCGGTTTTACCGACCGCTGCGAAATCGTGATTGCCCGCAACCATTATATCAGTCATACCTCTCAACAGTTCAATGCATTCGTTAGGGTTGGCACCATAGCCGACAACATCTCCTATGAAAATGATTTTATCCGCTCCGTGTGTTCCGATTGAGTTTTTGACCGCATGGAACGCCTCAAGGTTGCTGTGGATGTCTGATAACAGAGCGATTTTCATACCGTTAGTATCCTATCACTGCATCAGCAAAAAAACAAAAATATTTATAGTGAATCAGAATTACAGGGGGAATTCGGAATGCGGAATTAATGCTGCATTTCACCAACCAAAATCCCCATAAAATGATTCCGCATTTTTTTAAGCCCCAACCCCGGACCCCGAACCACGAAATGCCAATCCCCCATTGTGCTGGAAAGATTATTATTTTAGAATGATAAAAAAGAGTTGCTTTAAATTGTTAAATTTATTATAAATTAAAAACAATACTTTTGCTGCAAAGGGGGACAACTTTTACGCTGTAGCGAAAAACCAACACAATAAGGGATAACTAGGGTTAATACTAATTTAACGCACACCCTCTAACACTCTTCTTGGTTTGATTCTTTAACCTCTCACGTGTACAATCCCTGTCAGGAACTGTTTACCTGCCACTATGATGAGCAGCATAGTGTGAAGCTGCGTGGCGGGCAGAATATATATTCACTTTTTGCAACATTGAGAAATTCCCGGGTGATATGTGGATAAAAAGGAAAAACTCAAACAGTTAAGAAAAAAGATTGACGAAGTTGACAGCCAGCTCCTTGAACTCCTGAACAAACGCGCCTCTCTGGCGCTTGACGTCGGGGAAATAAAGAAAGAGGAGAAAGCCAGATTTCATGTACTGGAGCGGGAAGAGGAGATATACCAGCGTCTGACGGAGTTGAACAGGGGGCCATTCCCTTCAGAGGCGATCCGCCCCATATTCAGGGAAATTATTTCCGCGTCTCTTTCTCTGGAAAAGATTCTGCATATAGCATGCCTCGGGCCTGATGCCACGTTTTCCCACATTGCCTCGATCCAGCAGTTCGGTCAGGCTGCCCGGTACATCTATACAAAAAGCGTGGCAGAGATTTTTGACGAGGTGGAGCGGGAGCGTGCAGACTACGGCGTTGTTCCCATAGAAAATTCTACTGAAGGCGTTGTTAATCTTACCCTTGATATGTTTATTGAGTCACCTTTGCAGATATGCGCAGAAGTCATGCTTGAGATATCCCATGCGCTCCTTTCAAAGATGGAGCAGATGGAGGACATAACCACCATATATTCACATCCCCAGGCGCTTGCCCAGTGTTATGGCTGGCTCAGCAAAAATGTGCCACATGCAGAGATAAAAGAGGTCTTCAGCACCGCCATGGCTGCCAAGATGACGCTTGAAGAGCCGCACAGTGCTGCTATTGCCAGTGAGTTTGCGGCAAAGATATATGGGGTCCCGGTGTTGAAGCGCAAGATCGAAGACAACCCGCAGAATTTTACCCGGTTCTGGGTTGTCGGAAAAAAGTCACCGGGCCGAACCGGAGATGATAAGACGTCCCTTATGTTCTCAATACGGGACGGGGTCGGCGCGCTTCATGAAATGCTGGAGCCGTTTGCCACGCATAGCATAAATATGACAAAAATAGAATCGCGCCCGTTCAGAAAAAAACCCTGGGAGTATATATTCTTTATTGATATTGAAGGACATTTGGAAGATGCCCCTGTAAAAGCGGCTCTGGAAGCGGTTACGAAAAAAACCCAGTTTATGAAAATTCTGGGATCTTACCCAAAGGGTAAAACCAAGGGTGCCGTCAAAGGTACGGTATCCATAGCGGAAAATGATACACCATGAAAAAACTGGTTGCTGACTACATTGAAAATCTCCCGCTTTATCCTCCGGGGAAACCAGTTGAAGAGGTGCAGCGGGAATACGGGATTGAGTCAGATATTATAAAACTCGCATCCAATGAGAACTGCCTCGGGCCGTCACCAAAGGCTGTCCGGGCCATCGGAAAAGCACTGCCAAACATTCACCGTTATCCCGATAACGGCTGTTATTATATAAAGGAGAAGATTTCAAAAAAGTACGGGGTTGAGCCTTCCCAGATAATACTGGGCCATGGTTCAAATGAAATTATACAGCTCATAGCAGTTGCCTTTCTCCTCCCCGGCGAAGAGGTCATCACCAGCGAGCAGACATTTATCCTGTATCCTATTATGAGCAGTGCCCGTGGAGCCACGGTCATAGAGGTGCCGCTTAAAAATTACGCATACGACCTGGACGGCATTACCCGGAAGATTACGGAAAAGACCAAAATTATTTTTGTCAGCAATCCCAACAATCCGACCGGGACCATTGTTGATGCAGCGTCGTTCAGGGAATTTATGGGAAACGTTCCCGAAGATGTACTGGTCGTGGTGGATGAGGCATATGTAGAATACGTAACCAGTACGGAATTTCCTGACTCGCTTGAGTACCTCAGGCAGAAAAGAAACATGTTCATCCTGCGAACTTTTTCAAAAGCATACGGCCTTGCAGGCTTGCGCATCGGCTACGCATTGAGCCAGACCATGCTCAATAACTATCTGGAACGGGTGCGCGTGCCGTTCAACGTGAATTATATTGCACAGGTTGCAGCCTTTGCAGCGCTTGATGACAGCAAACATATAGAACGCTCAAAAAACAATAACCAGGAAGGCCTCCGCTACCTGTACCAGAGGCTGCAAGAGATGGGGCTGGGCTTTATACCAACACAGACTAACTTCCTGCTGATAAACCTTGGCCCCCGGGCTGAACGTATATACAAAAGCCTTCTGCAGGAAGGCGTTATTGTGCGTTCCATGTTAAGCTACGCGCTTCCAGAGTATGTGCGGCTTACCATCGGTCTTCCTGAAGAAAACGAGCGGTTTCTGAGAACGCTGAAAAAGGTTATGGAAGAAAGCACATAGATTACCAATAGTGCCGGTTGCGTGACCCGTGACTCGTGACCCGTGACTCGTGACCAGTAACACTTTTATCAGGATTAATTCGTGGCTAAGCTTTTTAATCACATAGCAATAGTCGGTGTTGGGCTCATAGGCGGGTCTTTGGCACGGGTCATTAAAAGAGAGAAGCTTGCGGATACGATCACCGGCTATGGCCGCGACCCCGAGAGACTGGAAAAGGCCCGCAGCTCAGGGCTTATTGACAATTATTGTATTGGATTTGGTCAGGGGCTTGAAGATGTGGATCTAGTGGTCATTGGCACACCGGTAGGTACCATTGTCAAGCAGGCAGTGGAAATCGCTCCACATCTTAAACCGGGGTCAATCATAACAGATGTGGGAAGCGTAAAAGGCAAAATTATTTCGGAGATAGAGGAGCATATTTCGCGGGACATCTGTTTTATAGGCGGCCATCCCATAGCAGGAACCGAGAATTCAGGCTTTGAATCATCATGTGCAGAACTGTTTGAAAATAGGATATGTGTTCTGACTCCCACGGAGTCATCTCATCAGGCTGCCCTTGATACCGTAAGAAAGTTATGGATAGCTGCCGGCAGCAGGGTTATCTTAATGGATGTGGAAACACATGATACCATTTGTGCAGCTATCAGCCATCTGCCGCATATGGTCGCCTTTTCCTTGGTCAATGCAGTGGTAGACATGCAGAATACCGAACAGAACATTATGGAGTATTCAGCAGGCGGATTTAAAGACTTTACCCGCATAGCCGCAAGCGATCCGGTCATGTGGCGCGATATTGCACTGATGAATAGAGATAAGATCCTTACGACGCTCGATTTTTTTATGCGTTCTCTTGATGAGCTGAAGGATGCCCTATATGCCGGTGACGGCAGAACCATGGAAGCGCTGTTTAAGCGGTCACGGGATGCGAGAAGGGGAATATAAAATAAAATTACAAATGACAAATTACAAAGCTCAAATGTCAAATGAAGGTCAAAGCTCCAATGACAAAAAAGTTTACGACTTTAAC
>CAIYCZ010000554.1 GCA_903924805.1 uncultured delta proteobacterium
GCAAAACCTCACTGCTCGATGCAATACGCGAGACTAATGTGGCAGAAGGGGAAAAGGGGGGCATTACCCAGCACATCGGTGCCTACCGGGTTTCAATACCCGGTGGCGACATTGCCTTTATTGATACGCCCGGCCATCAGGCGTTTACTGCCATGAGGGCCCGGGGCGCCAAGGTAACCGATATTGTTGTTCTGGTCGTTGCTGCTGAAGAGGGAGTCAAACCGCAAACCATTGAAGCCATCAATCACGCCAAAGCTGCCGGCGTTCCGATAATCGTGGCAATCAACAAAATAGATAAACCTGAGGCCAATCCCGAGCGGATCAAGCAGGCCCTTACTGAATACGGGCTGGTGCCGGAGGAGTGGGGTGGAGACACCATTTGTGCGGAAATATCCGCAAAAAAACGGATCGGCATTACCAAGCTGCTCGAATCCATACTGCTGCAGGCAGAGATGATGGAGCTGAAGGCAAATCCCGACAAACCGGCAAAGGGGACTATTATAGAGGCAAAGGTGGACCGGGGCAGGGGTCCCATAGCCACGGTCTTAGTGCAGGAGGGGACGCTGCGCGCCGGCGATTCATTTGTTTCAAAGTTTAATTTCGGTAAAGTCCGGGCCATGATGGATGATAAGGGCAAAGTCCTGCAGGAGGCCGGCCCCGCAACCCCCGTCGAAGTACTGGGATTTTCCAGCGTTCCCAATGCCGGTGATATTTTCCTGGTGGTGGAAGAAGATAAGAAGGCCCGGCAGGCAGGCCTTTACTGGCAGCAGAAGCAGAGAGAGCAGTCACTGCAAAAAGACGCCAGGATATCGCTTGAGACTTTTTACAGCAGCATCAAGGATGGCGCTGTAAAGGAGCTCAATCTCATCATTAAAGCAGACGTGCAGGGATCGGTGGAGGCGCTGCGCCAGGCACTCACTGACCTGAATACCGAGGCCGTCAAAGTAAATGTCGTGCACGCTTCGGTTGGCTCCATAAACCTTTCGGATGTGCTGCTGGCATCTGCCGCAAATGCCATTATTATTGGTTTCGGGGTGAAGACCGAACCCAAGGTTAACGAAGAGGCAGAACAGACAAATATAGATGTCCGCCTTTATGGCATTATTTATGAAATTATCGAGGATGTGGAAAAGGC
Source organism: uncultured delta proteobacterium (assembly GCA_903924805.1). Classification (GTDB taxonomy): domain Bacteria; phylum Desulfobacterota; class WTBG01; order CAIYCZ01; family CAIYCZ01; genus CAIYCZ01. Next base: position 1,136 of record CAIYCZ010000554.1, read on the forward strand.
CATGGTCGGCATGCTTGCCCCGATCGTCGTTGAGCGGATGGCAGGGAAAGCCGAAGTCAGGCAGGTATTCAACATATCAAAGTTTGGCACCGTGGCCGGCAGCGTTGTTACTGAGGGGAAAATCATTAAAGGCTCTCTGGGGCGCCTGGTCCGGGACCAGAAAGTACTACACGAAGCCACCATTGTTTCTTTAAAACGATACAAAGACGAAGCACGAGAGGTTCTCTCAGGGCAGGAATGTGGCATCCATTTCGGGGAACCCAAAGACATGCAACCGGGCGATAGTATCGAGAGCATTATTTTAGAGGAAGTGGCTCCCAAGCTTCGGTAACGCAATGGTTATCGGCATCTGTCAGTTGCAGCTCATTATTCATGACACGTTTTCCCTGAAGGAAAAGAGGCGGATACTTAAGAGTATTCTGGAAAAGGTGCGCAACCGGTTTCCGGTATCGATTGCCGAAGTGGGCGACCATGATGTGTGGCAGAGCTCGTTGATTGGATTCTGCCTGGTGAGCAATGACAAGGGAGTTGTAAGCGCCATCATTGATAAGGTGGTCAATTTTATTGAGAACCTCTGCCTGGCAGAAGTCATGGTTTCGCACATTGAGATTATAAACCTGTAGAGACGGGGTCTTGCCACTGCGTATAGGCATGAGCATGCAGCGCTCTCTGAGACTACCGGTTTCACCCTATGCAGCGATGCACGCCCCGAGGCAGTATGAAGAGCGCCCATAGCAGAATAGATCGTCTTTCGGATCTGATAAAGAGGGAAGTTTCGGAAATTCTTCTCCTTGAGGTAAAAGATCCGCGGGTGCACCTGGTTACCATTACCCATGCAGAGGTAGCCGGTGATTTAAAGCATGCCAAAATTTTTTTCAGCACCCTCAAGGAAGGAAAAGACCTGGAGGAAACAGTCAAGGGACTTGAACGGGCAACCGGCTTTATACAGAAGCGCCTGGGAGAGCGTATTCATATCCGCTATGTGCCCCATCTTGCGTTTCTCTTTGACCACTCGTTAGAGCGTGCGACCCATATGCTCCAGTTGTTCCGGGAGATTCAGGAGAAAGAAGGCAGCAATGAGGGCGACTGATGGATATGAATGGTGTTATTATTATAAACAAGCCTTCAGGGATATCTTCCAGCGATGTTGTGCTGAAAGCCAAACGCATACTGGGCGTGCGCAAGGTTGGCCATACCGGAACACTGGACCCCCTGGCAACGGGCGTTTTGCCACTCTGTATTAACGAGGGCACCAAACTTGCCCCATTTTTTGCAGACTGCGAAAAAGAGTACGTGGCGACGCTGCGACTGGGAATTGAAACAGATACGCAGGACCGCGAGGGGAAGATTATACAGCAGACCGAGGCAATTCCTCAGGATGTTGACAGGATACAGAGGATAGTTCAGGAATTCCGGGGTATCATGTTGCAGACCCCGCCCATGTTTTCAGCCTTAAAACATAAGGGTGTGCCCCTGTATCGGATAGCCAGAGCAGGAGGATGGGTTGCGCGCAACCCCAGAACAATTACCATTTCAGGGATAGAGATACTCGCCTGTGCGCTGCCCTTTATTACGCTGCGCGTGCAGTGTTCAGCGGGTACCTATATGAGAACGCTGTGCTCCGACATAGGCAGGAAACTATCCTGCGGCGCTCATCTGGTTGACCTTCAGCGCGTGCGCAACGGTACATTTCATATTAAGGATGCGGTTCCCCTGGAAGCGCTGCAGGAAGGAACTCGCAACGGACACCGTACCCGGTATCTCATACCGCTGAATAAGGCATTAGGCGGTTTGCCGGAAGTTGTTGTGGACAATCCATTAATCACCCAGATTCGACATGGTGTCCAGAGTACGGTTACGGATGTGGGGGGAATTGAACTGCCGCCCGCGCATTCCGGGCAGAAGGCAAAAATAGTGACCGCACAGGGACAGCTGCTGGCAGTGGTGGAGTTTCTTATGGATACGGAGCAGGCTGCATCATGTGCCCCGCACCTGAGGGTGTGGAAAATACTGAGAACGTTTATGAACTGATACAGGATAGGGAATAACATAATAACCAAGATAAGGGGGTTTTATGGCCTTAGAAGCTGAAAAGAAACAGGAGATCATAAATTCGTTTAAGCAGCATGAAAAAGATAGCGGTTCACCGGCTGTGCAGATTGCGCTCCTCACCGAACGGATTAACTATCTGACCGGACATTTTAAAGTTCATAAAAAAGACCACCACTCCAGAAGGGGGCTCCTCAAGATGGTTAATCAGAGAAGGAGACTCCTTGATTATCTCAAACGAAAAGACACTGACAGATACAGAACAGTTATTGATAAGTTAAACCTCAGAAAATAGGCATGCTCCCACGCTGCACTACCGTACCTGAGCTCATCACTTGATGATACGGTACTACTATTATAACAGGTTTAATCAACAACCATGCACCCGTGATGAGTGCATCAGGATTTTAAGCAGAGGATACACATTATGAAAGAGACAGTAAGTATTACATGGGGAGGAAGGGATCTTACGTTAGAGACCGGCCGTTTAGCAAAACAGGCCAATGGAGCGGTTCTGGTACGCTACGGTGATAGTGCAGTGCTGGTCACTGCTTCGGTAGCACAGAAACCGCGCGAGGGACGGGATTTCTTTCCCCTGACCGTAGATTATCTTGAGATGACCTATGCAGCGGGAAAGATACCGGGTGGATTTTTTAAACGGGAGGGACGGCCCACCGAAAGAGAAGTTCTCACATCGCGTTTCATAGATCGCCCCCTGCGGCCGCTGTTCCCCAAGAACTTTTTCAATGATGTACAGGTTATCGCGATCGTCCTTTCGGTAGACAGCGAAAACAGTCCGGATACGCTTGCCATGATCGGCGCTTCCGCTGCGCTTGAAATTTCAGATATTCCCTTCTACGGGCCCATCGCCGGTGTGCGGGTGGGCCGCATCAACGGCCAGTTTGTAATTAATCCCTCGGCAGACAGTATGAAGGAGAGCGATCTTGAGATTATCGTGGCTGGCAGCGAAGAGGCAGTGGTCATGGTGGAGGGCGGTGCCAATATCCTGCCGGAAGAGGTCATCCTGGATGCCATCATGTTCGGCCACCGCTCCATGCAGGATGTGATTCAGATGCAGAAGAAGCTGAGAAAAAAAGTCGGCAAGCCCAAGATCGTTGTCCCTGAGGAGAGTACAGATGCGGATCTGGCAGCCCAGGTTGAGCAGCTGGCCTTGGAGCGGATGACGGCAGCGCTGTCCATCACCGGAAAGCAGGAACGAAACACGTCTCTCCACGATACGGCTGCCCGTGTTATGGAAAGCCTGATTCCTGCCCATGAGGGAAAAGAAGAACAGCTGCGCAGCATTCTTGAGAATCTGGAGAAACGGATTATCCGCGAGAAGATAAAGAAAGAAAAGAAACGGATTGACGGCCGCTCTTTCACGGACATCAGGCCGGTGAGCTGTGAGGTGAGCGTTCTTCCCCGGACCCATGGGTCGGCACTGTTTACCCGCGGGGAAACCCAGGTGCTGGCTTCCACAACGCTGGGGACTGCAGCAGATGAACAGCGCATTGATGCGCTTATCGGTGAGAGTACCAAGTCCTTTATGCTGCACTACAATTTTCCCCCGTTCAGCGTTGGTGAAGTGCGGCCCCTGCGGTCACCGTCACGCCGCGATATCGGACATGGAGCGCTTGCCGAGCGGGCAGTTGCCAAGGTGTTACCGAATGGTGACACATTCCCCTACACGATTCGCGTTGTTTCCGAAGTGCTTGAGTCCAATGGCTCATCATCAATGGCTACCGTGTGCGGCAGCATCCTCTCCCTGATGGATGCCGGTGTGCCGATCAAGACGCCGGTGGCCGGGATTGCCATGGGACTTATCAGGGAGGGAGATGATTTCATAATCCTCTCGGACATCCTCGGCGATGAGGACCACATCGGTGATATGGATTTCAAAGTGGCCGGGACTCATGACGGCATTACCGCCATTCAGATGGATATCAAAATCAAGGGGCTTACCCAGGAGATCCTTGCATCAGCGCTGAAGCAGGCCCGGGAAGGCCGCCGGCACATTTTAGGCATCATGCAGCAGACCCTGAGAGAACCCCGCCCGGAGCTTTCTGCACGGGCGCCAAAAATTTACACCATGCAGGTAAAGCCTGACAAGGTGCGCGATGTTATCGGTCCGGGCGGCAAAAACATTCGCAACATAATCGCCCAGACCGGGGCAAAGATTGACGTTGAAGATGATGGAAAAATAAACGTTGCTTCAGCAGACAGCGCTTCACTGGAAAAAGCCCTTGCCATGATCAAGGAGCTGGTACAGGAAGCTGAGGTGAACCAGATCTATCTGGGCAAAGTGAGAAAGATTATGGACTTTGGTGCGTTTGTGGAAATCCTTCCCGGCATAGATGGCCTCGTGCACATTTCCCAGCTTGCTGACACCCATGTGAAAAACGTGCGTGACATCCTGAAGGAGGGGGATGAGGTGCTGGTAAAGGTCATGGAAATTGACTTCCAGGGAAAAATTAAACTGAGCCGGAAAGAGGCGCTGAAAGATTCCTCACCATCTGCGCCCAATAAATAAATATATAATATATATGTGCTCCGCAGATGATTAAGACGACCGCTCTCAGCAATGGCATTAAAATTGTGACGGAAAACATTTCCCATGCCCATTCTGTTTCCATCGGGATCTGGGTTAAAGCAGGCTCGAGATATGAGAAACGGGAAGAGCAGGGGGTTTCCCATTTTATTGAGCACATGCTCTTCAAAGGCACGGGCCGGCACAACGCATTTGATATAGCCAAAGTCATCGATTCCGTTGGCGGGTTTATCAATGCATTTACGGGTAAAGAATATACCTGTCTTTACGTAAAGGTGCTGAAGGAGCATCTGGTCCTGGCCGTTGATCTGCTCAAAGATATTTTCCTTAACTCCCTGTTTGCTCCTGAAGATATCGAGAAGGAACGAAGCGTTATCGTTCAGGAGATTAATATGATTAAGGATACCCCGGATGAATATGTGCAGGAGCTCTTCAATGCAGCATACTTTTCCGGGCATCCCCTCGGGTACCCGATACTGGGGGAGCTGGAGACGATACAGGGCCTGGATAAAAAAAACCTGCTTGCGTTTTTTACTGAAGAATATCTTCAGCCCCAGCACATCATTATTGCGGCTGCAGGGAATCTTGAGCACGAACAGCTGTTACATGAAATCGGTGATTCGTTCGCGGGGCTTGAGCTGAAGCCCGCAGCAGCCAGCTCCGGCTCATTTGTGCCGCAGAAGGCGGTGCACTTTAACTACCGGAAGCTGGAGCAGGTGCACATATGCATCGGCACTATCGGGCTGTCGCAGCTTGACCCGCGGCGCTATGCGCTCTATGTCCTCAATGCCCTGTTTGGCGGGAGCATGAGCTCCCGTCTTTTCCAGGAGATACGCGAAAAGCACGGGCTTGCCTATTCGGTCTATTCCTTTATTACATCGTTTCTTGACACCGGACTGTTCGGGATTTATATGGGTGTCAGGAAAGAAGCCGCCCGCCAGGCATTATCCCTTGCGCACCGGGAGATCGGGAAATTGAAGCTTGAGAAAATTGACGAACAGGAGCTGCAGAGCGCAAAGGAACAGCTCAAGGGCAACCTGCTGCTTTCCGTGGAGAGCACCGATAACCGTATGAGCCGGCTTGCCAAGTGTGAAATTTATTATGACAAGTACATACCGATTGAAGAAGTGGTTTCGGAAATTGATGCGGTTACCCGTGAAGACATTCAGGATGTATCCAACATGATATTCAGCAACGATTACCTCAATTACACCTTTTTAGGGCCTCTCAAAGAAAAAAACATCCCCGCAAAGATACTGAGCATAAACTGACATACCCACCCGGACACCTGTGCTATGGCTAAACATGTGGCAACGCGCACCTCCCCCAAGACACCTCTTAGCGCCGGGGCGCGCGCATGAATAGCGTTGCCGTGCTCTACAATGATGACAGCATGCTTGCCCGCGGAGAGGATCAGGACCGGATTGCATTCCTCGACTCACGGGATGAAGCTGAATGTGTCTGTGCGGCACTTGCCGCAACTGGCTTTGAGCCGGTCATTGTTCCGAGCGGCAGCGATCCTGCGCAACTGGCAGCCGCCCTTGGCGGAAGGCATCCTGACCTTGTCTTTAATGTCTGTGAGAGTTTTGCAGGAAATCCATGCCTTGAATACGCGGTTGCCGCGCTTCTGGAACTTCTGCGCATTCCCTATACGGGAAGCCCGCCGCTTGCCCTTGCACTGGCTCAGGATAAGGTTCGGGCAAAAAAGATTCTTAGCGCAGCCCGCCTGCCGGTTCCCCGGTCGGTCATCATGGAGGAGCCCGGCAGCACAATCCCCGCTGACCTGAAACCGCCGTTTATGGTGAAGCCGCGCTTTGCCGACGCCAGCCACGGCATCTCGGAAAAAAGTTTTTGCGAGAGCGTGTCTGCTGCCCGTACTCAGGCCGCCTACCTTATTGAGACATACGGTCACGATGCGCTCGTGGAAGAATTTTTGCCGGGCCGCGAGTTCAATGTAAGCGTCATATTGGAAAACAAGTTATTGCCGATTTCGGAATTAACCTATAACCTTCCGCCGGGGCTGCCGCCCATCGTAACCTTTGAGGCTAAATGGAAAGAGACATCACCCTATTATGTGGGAACGCCGGTAGTCTGTCCGGCACAGAATGTTGATTCGGCACTGGAGAAAAAAATCGGGGATAGTGCGCGGGGAGCATATCGGGCACTGGGCTGCCGTGATTATGCGCGCATTGACATGCGCCTTGACGAAGACGGCAACCCCTGCATCATCGAAGTGAATCCGAATCCGTGCATCATGCCGGATGCCGGGCTTGCACGCTCAGCACGCGTGGCAGGTATCACTTACAACGACTTCATCGCCCGCATCGCCCGGGCTGCGCTGGTAAGGGGAAATAAGATGTAGGCAGGAAGTACAGAAGAAAATCTAAATAGAGTATTTCCGGTCACCCCGCACTGAGCACCGGCCACTGCAAACGTTCCCTTCTTTTACGATGTCTCTTCCCTGAAAGACCACTGAACAGAGGAGTAAACAAACTAAGGGGAACAGCGCACAATAATTAAAATGTATAGGAATTTCCTTTTTGATAAGCAGAGGTAATAAAAGGCAAACAGGAGGGAAAGCAAGTAGATAAA
>CAIYCZ010000555.1 GCA_903924805.1 uncultured delta proteobacterium
CTTGACGATGCAGCATTGTTCAATGAAATTTTCCGGAAATACCCGGCGCTCATTTCGGAACACACGTTCACCAACCTCTTTATCTGGAGAAATTATTACAACCTGCTCTGGACGTTATGGAACGGGTTCTTATGCATTATAGCACACCCTGCCGGTCGCCAGCCCTTTTTTCTGCCGCCAGTCGGTGGTGATAACAGTAAAGACTGCATCAGGAATTGCCTCCTTCACCTGAAAAAGTCAGGCATGAGCGCTGAAGTGCAGCGGGTGCCGGAAGAAGTAGTTGAGCAGTATTTGTCGAATAACGATGAATTTGAGTTGCTGTTAGATCGAAACAACTGCGATTATGTCTACCGGAGCGAAGACCTCTTAAAGCTGCCGGGTAATATATACCACAGGAAAAAAAATCAAATCAGCCAGTTTAAAAAGAAGTATGGGTTTCAATACCATCCCCTTTCTGCAGAGTTGGTGCCCCAGTGCCTGCAGCTTGAAACCCAGTGGTGTGACATACGGCACTGTGACCGAATTCCCAGTCTGAGCGGTGAAGAAAGGGCAATTCATGAAGCCCTGACCAATATGCATGCCCTCAATTTCAAGGGAGGGGTTATCGTCATTGACGGAAAAATCGAGGCATTTACTCTTGGCGAGCAGCTCAATGCGGACACAGCCGTTATTCACATAGAAAAGGCAAACCCGGCTTTTGAAGGGCTCTACCAGACGCTCAATCAGATGTTTTGCCAGCAGGAGTGGCAATCCGTTACCTATATTAACAGAGAGCAGGACCTCGGCGAAGAGGGCTTGAGGAACGCCAAGCTCTCATACCTGCCGCATCATTTTGTTAATAAATACACAATCAGATTGAAAGACTGACGTGCGCGGGGCACGCTCTGAGAGGAGGTGATAAAGGGATTGTTGGCAGTGGCAACTTTAGGCAAGTACTTTAAAAGGGGGAACACTACAAGGAGGGATTGTATGAAAAGAATATATGTAGCGCTGTTATCAATAGCACTGGTTTTTTCTTTATTAGCGGTGAACAGCATCTCCGCAGAGGAAAAAGAGCTGCAAACCAGCATCGTTAGAATAAAGGGGTATGAGGGAGTCACGCCGCTTAATCTGTTTATAACCCCGGGGACAATAGTTGTCTGGATTAATGATTTTAAACAGGCATCAGTTAAAGTCGAATTTCCCAATAAGAAGGTTACCATGGCATGCCAGAGCCCGGTTAACTTCAGCTTGAGCAAGGAAGGCACCTTTGTTTCAAATCCTATACCGTTCGGAGGGGTTGCCAGCCTCTGCTTTATTGAGCAGGGCACCTTTGATTATATAATTGAGCGATCCCAGCCTTCGGTGAGCGGCTCCACGAGCGACCACTTTCGTTTTGAAGGTAAAATTGTAGTTAAATCAAAATAATATAAGGGTTACCAAGGTAAAGAGGTTAAGAGGTAAAAAGGTATACTGCTTTTTTGCCTTTTAGCCTCTTAACGTATGCAACACAAAAACCTCCACGTATGACCATTGAGATTGACACTCTTTAACGACAGGAACTGAATATGAAGAAGGGTATACATCAAAAGTTATTTTTTAATAGTTTATTCATTTTAATTTTATTGTTATCGCTGCAAGATTATTCTTTCGGCCTCCAGGTGGGGGAGCCGTTCCCGGAGTTTTCAATCACCAATACCCTCTCAGCGGAAGAGCTTTCATCCATTCAGGCAAAAGCAGGGAAAGAAATAGCACTCAAAGATATTGGCTATACCATCGTCCTCATTGAATTTCTGAATGTGTACTGCCATACCTGCCGCATGCAGGTGCAGGTTTTTAATGAGCTGTATTCTGCAATAAAAAAAAACCCGGTCCTTTCACAGCGGGTGTGCATGCTTGGCATTGCGGTGGGTAATTCTCTTGATGAGATACAGGAGTTTAAAAAGAACTTTGGAGCGCTCTATCCAATACTGCCCGATCCGCAAAAAGCTGTGTTTAACATGACCGGCAATATTCACGGAACGCCGCAAACCTACATCCTTTCCGGAGACAAAGAGAGATTCATCATAGATTATCATCCCGGTGCCGTGTCATCACCGGAGCGCTACCTCAAGTCGCTTCAGAATGCACTGCGCGGGGAAATAACCGGCACTGAACCGGGCAATAAAATCCCTGCATATTCCTTTTCCTGCAGGGAAAAAAGCTGCAGCCAGAAAGATTTTTCCGGCAAAAAAGTGCTCATCTATTTTCCGGCCCGAAAGCAGTATGACCTGCCCAGCGATACCCGCAAGCCGCAGACCCAGCTGGAAATCCTTTCACCGGCAGCAGCCGAGTTCCCTGACCTCCAGTTCATCATATTCCCCAGCTCTGAATTTTCTCAGGCAGTGCTGGATACAATGCGCTATCCCAATGTATATTTTCCTGAACAGGCAGACGAGCACACACTCAAACAGTTTGCCGTAACCAGCGACCCGAGCATTTATTACGTAAATGTGCACGGGAGAATATCATTCGCAGGGCCCTGCATCACTACCTTGAATATTCAGGAGATATTCAAGGGGAAGGACGTTAAAACAGCACCGGCACTCAGCAGTGCAGAAATTATTAAACTGATTGAAACAGAAGTAAAACAAATGGGAGAACAGCTGGTCAGCACGGAAAAGACAACACTTGATAACAGCGTTGATGTGTATGTTACCATGCTTGCCCCGCGTACCAGAGGAGCCTACTTATTTTCCCGGGTGGAAAGCAAGCTGAGCGTCTGTGATGTGTGTCATGACAGCCATTTTATCTATATCTTTGATCAGGAGGGGATCATAAAAAGTTTTATACCAATTGCCCTTACCAAATACGGCAACGTTCCGTGGACCCCGGAAGATATCAAAAAGATGAGAAGTGGTATCGTCGGGAAAAGTATTTTTGAATCGTTTGCATTTAATCCAAAG
>CAIYCZ010000556.1 GCA_903924805.1 uncultured delta proteobacterium
ATTTGAACTTTGACATTTATTTGACATTTATCATTTGAACTTTGGAATTTAAGATTGCTTAGTCCTAAAAGCTTTCGGTATTCGTGCTTCGTATTTAGAAATATTCTCTACGCCGGTGGATTTCCTTCCTTGTCCCAGCCCCTGAGCCGGTAATAGTCATCAAGCATGAGATCAAGTCCTTCAACCTTTTTGCCTTCAGCCATTCCTTCGGGCAGCGGCTCATTGAACAGCCGCGGCGGCAGTGTGTCATCTTTTCTGGTAAAGCCCTCCCTGATGTTGAATGTACGCTCAAGCGTGATGACCTGCTTGCTGATGGCCCGCAGGCTTTCTTCCGTATGCTGCGTGGCCATGACTGCATTGACAAGGTCCGGCACCAGCGCAACCGGTACAAAGTTAAAACTGCACAGGCCTGCCATATCATAAAGGCAGGCGTTCTCGGCAAGCATTACTGCCCTCTCTGCCTTTCCCTCATGAGTATAGAGATCAACATCGGGCATAAAAAACTCAACAATCATGTAGCCGCCCCGGCCGTGCTCACCGCCGCGCGGCGCAGTGGCATAGGAAAGCGCTTGGCCGAATACTGCCCGGGGATCATATGCTGCAAGTTCAAGTCCCTTGACATGCATGGCAAATGACTCTGAGCCGGGAATCTCCTTTGACAGCCTTGCCACACCTCCTGCCAGGCGCTTGCCGATTCCTTCTTTTTTGGCGATCATTTCAATAAGTTTCAGAGCAACCTCGCCATCCCCCCATTTCAGGGCAAGTCCTCCGGTATCTCTATCTGTAAGGAGACCCTTTTCATAGCATTCCATGGCAAAGCCGATCACATTTCCGGTTGAAATAGTATCCATACCAAATTCATCGCACAGGCTGTTCTCAGCAATGATTATGTCCCGATCGCCAATGCCGATGTTTGACCCCAGCATCACCGCCGATTCGTACTCAGGGCCCTCCGTTGTCAAACCGGCCCGAGGCCCGCTCTTTACCTCTGCAATAAGCCCACAGCCGACTGGACAGGACTGGCAGGCAAAATCTTTAATCCTGTTGTGCTCGGTAATAGCGCTTCCCGCTATCTCTTCAGCGGCTTCGAACGTCCCGGCCTGAAAGTTCCTGGTAGGAAGTCCGCCCATGGCGTTTACCACGCTTATGAGGCCAGCAGTTCCATTCATCTGCATCCCCACCAGGCTCGGGTTTTCCTCCTGATCAGCCCGGACTTTTTTTACCGCCTCCTTAAACGCCTCTTTATCCGCAATCGGCACCTCTACTCTTCCGGAAACTGCAATTGCCTTAACATGTTTGGAACCCATCACCGTGCCGGGACCTCCGCGGCTTGCCGTGCGTGTCTCAGATACTATAGCTGCATACCGCACCAGGTTTTCTCCCGCAGGCCCGATGCAGGCAACTCGGCACCGGTCACCGATTTTTTCTTTAATTCTTTTCTCGGTTTCAGATGTGGTCAGGCCCCAGAGGTCAGTGGCATCATGAAAGCTCACGCCCTCTGGTGTTATATGGATCCACACTTTCCCTGTTGCTGTGCCGCGAAGAACCAGCCCGTCAAAGCCGGTGCGCTTGAATGCATTGGGAAAGGCACCACCCATGCTGGCCGGGTTAATGGCATTGCTCTGCGGCGACTTGGTAATGAAAATAATGCGTGAGCTGCCCGGGGCGTTGGTACCATTGAGGGGACCGGTAAAAATTATGAGATGGTTATCAGGTGCCAGAGGATCGACTTTGCCCTGCTGCAGGTCATAGAGTAATTTGGTGCCGATACCCCGTCCGCCCAGATAATCGCGGGCAAGGCTTTCCGGCAGTTCCACCGCCTGCCAGCTTTTATCAGTCACATTAACCACTAAATAACGGCCATGATATCCGCCCTTTATCATGATTAAAACTCCTTTCATTGTCTAAACAGTTTCGAGTTTATGGTTTATAGTTATCTAAAAAACTCTAAACTACAAACTATAAACTTTTTACTACCAGCTCCAATCCATACCGCCATCCACGCTGATACACTGTGCTGTTATGTAGGCGGCGTCTTTTGAGGCAAGGAATGTAACTGCTGCGGCCATATCCTCCGGCGTTCCTTCCCGCGGGATTAACAGCTGACCGCTGGAAATGCACTGCTCAATAATCCAGGGCACAAAGCTGTCTTTCTCCATCATCATTTCACCTTCAACGGGCCGGTAGAGATTGGTTGCGACCATGCCGGGAGCAACGCTGTTCACCCGTATGCCCATTGAGGCAAGCGCCTTTGCCAGACTTTTAGTGAACATAATAACCGCAGACTTTGATGATGCATAGGCACCGGTCATGTTTTTCGATGTTCTCCCCATCGTTGAGGATATGGTTATAATGGAACCCTTAACATCATTATCCATCATATTATTGCCGCAGGCTCTGCAGAACATGAATGATCCCCTGACATTTACCCCGTAAATCCGGTCCCACTCGGCACCAGAAATTTCCAGGCACGATGACTGGGTTTCAGAAATACCGGCATTTGATACTGCAACATTTATCGGGCCAAATGATTCATGTGCCTTCTTGACCAGATCATTTATTGACTCTTCCCTGGAGACATCCACATAAAGGTACTGTGCTGTTCCACCCCTGGCCTTGATTTCATCGACGACTTTCTTTCCGCCTTCCTGGTCAACATCTGCTCCTGTCACCTGTGCCCCCTCAGAAGCAAACCGATGAGCGATGCCCCTACCGATACCGCTTCCTGCTCCGGTAATGATCACATGCTCCCCAATAAATCGTTTTAAATTTTCCTCCATGGTTGTTCTCCTTTTTCAGGTGAGATAATGATTGCAGAGATTTTAATTTATCATCCCTCAAAATACCGGGCACATATATCAATAAAAACTATTTTGAATTTTTCTTTTCCCAGCGGGTAATCGGGACGCCGTCAGGAAGATTCATATAAATGAGCTTTTCGCCTATCCCGCTTGAGCGGGACGGGGCTTACGAAGCATAGAACCGGTCAGACTCCTGCAACAAGCACGCTGAAAAAAGCTGCCTGTGCCTCTGCCGGTACTGATAAACCCATCTTTTTAAACAGGTGGTACTCAGCTTGAGAATTTTTAAAAACCATCTGCTGCTGCACCGGCCGGTAATCAAAATCAGCCTTCTGCCGGGTCTGCCGGCACAGGTTTTCATACGAAGTCCAGGCACATGACCTCAATGATGTAATGAGATCAAGGTCAATTCCTTCGGACCGTGCGCTCCACAGCGGTCCCCAGAATTGAGGGAGCGCTTCTATCTCCCTGCTGTCATGAACCATACCGGCCTTTTCTGCCTGCTGATTCAGGCTGTCAAAAAAAATTTTCCTTTGTGCGCTGTCTGCCTGCGGCAGGTGGAGCGCAACCCGTGTTGATACTTCGTCCCGCTGGGCAGTACGCACATTAAGATTTGAAACAGCTGCGTCCAGAAAAAGAAAAGGATATCCTTTTCGTACCAGCGACAGGGTTCCGACAAGCCGGATAAATATTCCCTTCATGGCGTCTTCTGTATTTTTATACACTTCAACAACCCTGACGCCTGTGCCGCTTTCGAATTTTGAAATAATATTGGTTGAGGTCGTATTATCAAGCTTACCCTGCACGATAAACTCGCCGCATGGTTGAAGGCCGGCACTGTCCGGCAGAGGCAAGGTAAAGCTTCTATCAAGCCCGTCTGCAGACGGCTTTAAATAATTTTTAATGAACTGCTCATCGCTGCAAACCACCATATGTTCCCCGTCTTGTTACCTATATACGAGTATCTAATACTGAAGTTCATTTTTTTTCTAATGTATTTCTTCAAAAAGTAACGTCCGAAGAATGCTTCTGTTTGATTGTCACATTGCATAGTTGAGCCGTTCTTTATTTAAAAAATTCTTGACATCGAAAAATAGTTAATATATGTGTAGTATCAGTATGGGACATTTTGTTATATTAATTCAATTTTAATTAATGTTCAATAAAATAACTAAATATGAATGAACTAAAACCTGAAAGCTCCGCACAGGCTTCCGCAGGCAATCTTGCCCTTGATCAGCTTTCCTCCCAGGTCTATATCAACCTGCAAAAGATTTTCCGCTGCCTGAATATCGGCAGAAGTTTTCAGGGCAGCCGGCTGCCTATTACCATTACCCAGATGCGCGCCCTTTCCGTGTTTAATGAACGGGAGGCCGTAAATATCACGGAGATAAGCCGGGCACTGGGAATGTCTTTGCAGAGCGCTACCAATTTAGTATATCGCCTTGAGCAGCTGGGGTATCTGGAGAGGTCAAAAAATGAAAAGGACAAGCGGGTGTCAGATGTCAGGCTTACTGCCAAGGGGAAAAAGCGGCAAAGCATGTTCAGAAGAGGGGAGATTGAGACTGTAAAGCACCTGTTAAGCAGCTTAAATTTAGTAGAAGGGAAAGTGTTAAGTGAAACCTTAAATAGTGTAGCACTCCTCTTTGAGAAGGCAACGTTAACCTCCCCACAGCAGGGGGCAAAAAAATAATCCGGCGTATAACCATATTTTTAAAAGGGGTTAAGCTATGAAACAGGTAACAGGGCTTGGCTTTTGGACCCGGAGTGCCATCTGGCTGGAGCTGATAATTCCCGGCTATTTTTTCGGAAAAACCTTTGGCACTTCAGATGCAAAGTTCCGCTTTCTTGATCAGTTCATGTATCCTCCGCTGTTTATAAAGATATGCGGTTACTTCAGAGACCTGCCGTTAGGTCACTATACCGGCCGCTTCCTGGCTGTTTTGGCAGGTGCCCTGATAGGCGTACTGTGGGCGCTGCTCATTGGGGTTTTTTATAAATGGGTGCTCAAGGACTGGTCCTATTCGAAGGCAGCACGGGTTGGCTCCCTTGCCTTTATTCTTATTGCCCTTATGACCGGGTTCATGTCTGACATGTTCTGCGAAAGTATAGGCATGGGCCTGCGCATTGATGAAAAGCCACCTGAAGAGCTGGTGGGGAAATGCCTGGTTCAGGATTATGGTTCGTTTGAAAAGGGAACCATGATTACCAAGGAGAATGCCGCGCTGCTTGCTGTCCATGGTAACGTGAGAGCTAACAATGAAGCGAGCGCAAAGAGCTGGTGGATTTCCTCTCTGATATTCATG
>CAIYCZ010000557.1 GCA_903924805.1 uncultured delta proteobacterium
CCGGCTTGTCCGGGTTAGTGTATTTCAAATTCATGCAATACGGAGACTGGCCTATGGCAGATGACGTTAAGGAATTCTATAAGGAGTTCCCCCGGTTAGCACAAAAGATGGCGCAGGACATTCCGGATATGGTAAAGGGTTTTCAGGGACTGGTTGGAAAGAGTTTAGAACCGGGAGCCCTTGATACCAAGCAAAAAGAATTTATCGCGCTGGGAATTGCTGTTGCTCAGCACTGCGCACCCTGTATTTACCTGCACACGCAGAAGGCGGTTCAGGCCGGCGCGACAAGAAAGGAAATTTTAGAGGCTGCAGGGGTGGCGATTTTTATGGGCGGCGGGCCTGCGTTTACCCATGTTGCGGAAGTGGTGAAGGCACTTGATGCCCTGGGGGCAGCATAACCCCTTTCCTGCCAAACAGTTCTTGCGTATAACACGCACGATTATTCAATTCATGATCCACAACCAGCTTAAAGAATACGCAGCGGGTAAAGCTCATGACACGATGGTCACGGATGTGCGCATCGGTCTGTGCTATACTGCAGTGATTCTGAGTGACGGGGCTGCAGGGGTTGCCTATACCTTTAAGGAATGTCTGCCTCCCGGCTGCGATGTTTTTCAGGGCAGAAGGCCCCTTGCCGGGAAAAAGGCATCTGACATTCTTCAGTATCTGACATCAGATGATCTCCTTGAACGGGCAGTTGGTATCGCAACAGCAAACGCGCTGATTAATCGCAAACCGGAAGGGCTGCTGGAGGGTGATATACTGGACGTGCTTGATGTTAATACAGATGACCGGGTTGGGATGGTTGGCTATTTCCCGCCCCTGATGCCACTTCTAAAACCAAAGGTCCGGGAGCTGCTGGTATTTGAAAAGCTTCCGGGAAAAGCACCCGGTGTTTACCCCGAACATAAAGCGACTGAACTGCTTCCCTCGTGCAGCGTCGCAATAATCACTGCAACATCCCTTATCAATGAGACCCTGCAACCCCTCCTTGAAGCCTGCCGCACCTGCCGGCAGGTCGCGCTGCTTGGTGCTTCCACACCCCTTGCCCCGGAACTATTCAAGCCGTTCGGCGTGACCCTGCTGTCGGGAATCATTATCACTGACGCATGCGGAGTTCTTCGCTGCGTGAGCGAGGGCGGCGGCATGGGCTCGTTTAAGGGATACATAAAAAAGGTAAATCTTCCTGTCACAGCCTGAGCCCTTACCGGTCATAAGAATATATTATTCCCATCGTTCTATTAGCAGGCTGTTGAAAAACACCCATCTGCTGCGTTGCGCTTATTCCTCGTCATTGCAGCGTACCGTAAAGTACGCCTCATTCCTTGTGATGTCGCGCGCCTTGCATCTGAATGTTTTTGACCAGCCTGGAAAAAATAACTTTTTCAACAACCTGTTAGCACCCCGTAAGCCCCATCTTCAAATCTCTTGACAATACCTTTTAATCTACGCTAAGTATCTTGGCAACTTAGCGGTTATCCTCAGGCTAAACACGGTAATGGTTACAAAGGAATACCTATGAGAAGGCTGTGGTATTTTATACTTATTTTAATAACATGTTTTTTTGTCACAACCAGCGTCCGTGCACAAGAACAGCAGGAACCGACGGCTGAAAAAAATAAGCTGGTGAGCATTGGCGGACAGGTGCGGTTTCGTTATGATGTCGCAAGCTACCAGTCGCTTGAAGACTTAAGCTATGATCCCCATAAACGGGAATCGCAGCTCCTGAACAGGACCCGCATTCACATCGAGTCCAACCCTGCCGAATGGGTTCGCCTGTATTTTGAACCCCAGTTTTACGGGCGCTGGGGCGGCTATGATAACGAGGACCGCCTGTCACTGTATCAGGGGTATATCGAATTCCCGAAGCTCGGAACGCTGCCTGTTGGATTAAAAATTGGACGCCAGGATTTTGTCTATGGCTCGGCATTTTTTCTGGCTAACAATGACTGGTACAACGGGCTTGCCTGGGATGGAGCAAAGATTACGGTCAAGCCGGCAGGTAACCTGTCCGTGGACCTTATTGCAGCACGACTGGTAAGCTTTACCAACAATAAGGCGGAAAAGCCCGGCCTGTATGGTTTCTACAGTACCTATAGCGGCATTAAGGATAC
>CAIYCZ010000558.1 GCA_903924805.1 uncultured delta proteobacterium
CTCCGACAGTTTCCCGTGCAGCCTTGTTAATAAAAATTATGGTGCGGTCTTTATCAACGATTTTTATCGAGTCCTTAATACTGTCTATTATCGATTGGAGAAACTCTTTGGTTATGCTCATAGTACAAGTGAAAAATTAAAAGGAAAACTTGGAACTGGAGTACATCAGATGATTATAGGGAATATATAGTGTTACCCTCTTTGCCGCTCCAGGGCTGAATTATAAATATTATAGCTAAAAAGTACAAGAGATAAAAATGGCGGTTGATTATGCAGGGATTGAGGCAGTTGCTGAGGATGTGAGGGAAGGCGTTACAAATAATAGGATCCCAAGGTTCCAGGATTCAAGTGGTCGAGTGAAATGCTTAAATAAAAACACTGGAACCTGAAACTTTAAACCTGAAACTTGAAACTTTGAACTTGAAACCTGGACCCCTGGACCCCTAAGAAAAAGGAGAGACAACCAACGTGAAAATTCTTATTACCGGCGGCGCCGGCTTTATCGGCTCGCACCTTGCCGAGGTGCTTCTGCACAACAATGACGAGGTATTTATTATTGATGACCTCTCGACGGGCAGCATTGATAATGTCATTCACCTCAAGGATAATCCCCGGTTTCATTACACCATTGATACCATTAAAAATCAGTCGGTGATGGCGGAGCTGGTGGATCAGTGCGACAGCATCGTCCATCTGGCTGCTGCGGTGGGCGTGAAACTTATTGTTGAGTCTCCGGTTAATACCATAGAGACAAACATCTACGGCACCGAGATCGTGCTCCAGCTCGCCAATAAGAAGAAAAAGAAGGTCATTATCGCCTCGACGTCTGAAGTGTACGGGAAAAGTGAAACGGTCCCCTTCCAGGAAGATGCTGATATGGTGCTCGGCCCCACAACCAAGTCGCGCTGGAGCTATGCCTGTTCAAAAGCCATTGATGAATTCCTGGCGCTTGCCTACTATAAGGAGAAAAAGCTGCCGGTGGTTATTGTCCGGCTGTTCAATACGGTCGGCCCGCGGCAGACCGGCCGCTACGGCATGGTGCTGCCAACCTTTGTTCAGCAGGCACTCCTCGGCCAGCAGATAACCGTATACGGCAACGGCAAGCAGTCGCGGAGCTTTAGCTTTGTCAAGGATGTGGTACGGGCGCTCATCGGCCTTGCCAACCATCCTGATGCGGTGGGGCAGGTATTTAATATCGGTAATGATAAAGAGATAACGATTGAGGCCCTTGCACGTCTCATAAAGAAAAAGACCGGGAGCAGCTCCGAGATCGTATATATCCCGTATGATCAGGCCTATGAAGAGGGGTTTGAGGATATGCTGCGGCGGGTGCCGGATATCACAAAGATCCGCCGTCTCATCGGCTTTGAGCCCCGCATAGAAATCGAGGAAATTATAGACTCAGTCATTGACTATTACAAATCACGGACATAAGTAAAGGTTTCAAGTTTCAAGTTTCAAGTTCAAAGTTTAAAGTTTCAGGTTTAAAGTTCCAGGGTAATAGTTTATAGCCACAGAATTTCACAGAACTTCACTGAAAATATGTTTTTTAATTCTGTGTTCATCTGTGTTTTCTGTGGCTGATAATAAAAAAGTGGTCAAGTGGTCGAGTGAACTGCTTAAATAAAAACCCTGGAACCCTAGAACCCTTGACCCCTTGAATCCTATAGTTGGAACCTTAAACTTGAAACCTTAAACCTTAAACCCTTAATGATGTTTGTGCAATTCGGTGGCTATATTAGAAGATGACGTACCTTGCTTTTTTTTCTCTCTCCGTGCTCCTTTCTGCAGCGCTCACCCCGGCAGTTAAGCTGATTGCAATCAAAACAGGCCGCGTGGTACAGCCGCGCACGGACCGCTGGCATACAAAGCCAACCCCGCTGCTGGGCGGCATCGCCATCGTTGTCTCGTTTACGGTCGGCTACCTGCTTGCGTGCGGGCTGCATAAGCCGACCCTGCCCATTCTTGCGGGAGGGCTGCTCATATTCCTGCTCGGGCTTGCCGATGACCTGTGGCACCTGAGCCCCCAGGTGAAGCTCGTCGGCCAGATCTGTGTGGCAGCTCTGCTCATAAGCCTGGGCATCGTGGTAAAGATTATCCCCTACCCGGTGCTTGCCGTTCCCGTTACCTTTTTATGGATTGTGGGGCTCACCAACTCGTTTAACCTGCTTGATAACATGGACGGCCTGTCGGCTGGTACTGCGGCAATATGCGCGCTGGCGCTGTTTTGTTTTTCCCTGTCAATTAATAACCATTCAGTAGCCCTTATTGCCATTCTCCTGGCAGGCTCCTGCATCGGGTTTCTGTTTTATAATTTTAACCCGGCATCCATTTTCATGGGAGACTGCGGAAGCATGTTTCTCGGGTTGACCCTTGCCGCAACCGCCATTGCCGGTACCCTGCGGCATGCCTCAGGACTGTTGGTCGCGGTGTTTATCCCGCTGCTGGCGCTTGGCATCCCCATTTTTGACACGCTGCTGGTAACCTTTTTACGCAAGCTGCGCGGGCAGCCGATTTCCCAGGGGGGCCGGGACCATGTCTCGCACCGCCTGGTTACCATGGGCTTAAGCGAAAAAAAGACCGTGCTTATCCTGTATGTATTATCCGCGCTGTTCGGGCTGGGTGCGCTGTTCTATAACCGGATTAATCCGCTGGCGCTTGCCGTGTGCAGCATCCTTGTCGTCATAGGCCTGTTCTATTTCGGTGTGTTCCTCGGGCAGTCTGATGTGCCGCCGGCCGGCGCAGGGCAGCAGTCTGTCAATGCTTCCCGGCAGAACGGGATGATAAAAACACTGCTCCCCAACATCCAGAAATTCATAGAGCTGTTTATTGACCTGGTGTTGATTGTTGTCGCCTATTTTTCAGCCTACCTCATCCGCTTTGAGGGGGTGATACCCTCAAGCGACATGAAACATTTCGTGGAAACGCTGCCTATCCTTATTGTGATTAAGGTTATTGTGTTTTCATATTTCGGGCTGTATCGCACCATCTGGCGGCATGTCGGGATACGGGATTTTGTTAACATCCTCAAGGCGGTGCTGGTAAGCTCGGTCATGATTATCACCGTTATCCTCATGTACGCGCGGTTTAAATACTATTCCCGGGCGGTGTTTGTGGTTGATGCGCTGTTCACCCTGTTCCTCATTGGCGGCGCCCGCTTTTCGCTGAAAATATTCAAGGAGTACCTGGGAAGCCTGCCGGGGACCGGCACCAAGGTGCTGATTGCCGGCGCCGGAGACGGCGGCGAGCTGGCCCTGCGGGAGATCAGGAACAACCCGGCGCTCAAATACCGGATTGTCGGCTTTATTGATGATGACCCGTTTAAGCGCAACCGGAATATCCATGGCGTCGCAGTGCTGGGCAGCGTGGCGGAGATCGGGGAGGTCGCAAAAAAGACCGGCGCCGAGGAAGTGATTATTGCCATCCCCTCAGCCTCGGAAGAAACGCTGCAGCGGATTGCGGGCATCTGCGGGCAGTCATCCCTGAAAAGCGGAACCTTTTTTCCAAGATAGATTAAATTAAGCCACAGAATTTCACAGAACTCCACAGAACTTCTTTTGGCCACAGAACTTCACGGAACTTCACTGAA